>JACRDZ010000265.1 GCA_016212735.1 Candidatus Firestoneibacteriota bacterium
CCTTGCCAGCCATATTTTCCAGTGATGATATTTCCTGTTTTATTTTTTCTTCTATTTTATGAAATTCCTCAAGATTATTTTCAGAAATAAATTTGCTTTTTGCTATATCTGCTCGAATGCTCAAATTAATAAGGTTTTTTTCATCTACTCCAAGCTTTACAGATTCCTGGCATTTTGTGTGATAAATCATAATTAACTTTAACATTAAAAACTGTTTCTTAATGGAAGTATATGTATCCTGTTCGTCAAATGCATTCTGATGCAGAAAATCTTCTCTAATTGATTTCGCTGTTTCCAGAAGCATTTTTTCCTGCGCTGATAATGAATCTAATCCGACAAGACGAACTATTTCTTCCAGCTCTGCTTCCTGCTGAAGAATGCGCATTGCTTCCTTACGCATGGAACTGAATTCTAAAGAAACATGTGAAGTCATAAATTGTTCAATATTATCAACATATAAAGAATAACTTCTTAACCAGTTTATTGCAGGAAAATGCCGTCGGAAAGCCAGTTTGTCTTCAAGTCCCCAAAAAACTTTAACAACACGCAATGTGGACTGAACTACAGGATCGGACAGATCACCGCCTGGAGGAGACACTGCACCTATAATTGAAAGACTTCCTCTGCGTCTGTCTTTACCTATGCATATAACATCACCTGCACGTTCATAAAATTCAGCTATTCTTGATGAAAGATACGCAGGATATCCTTCTTCTCCAGGCATTTCTTCAAGACGACCTGACATTTCTCTCATTGCTTCTGCCCATCTTGAAGTAGAATCTGCCATAACAGCTATATTGTATCCCATATTCATATAATAAGAACCTAAAGCAACTCCTGTATATACAGATGCTTCACGCGCAGCAACAGGCATATTTGAAGTATTAGCAATTATTATAGTCCGTTTCATGAGAGGTTCACCGCTTTTAGGATCTTTTAGTTCAGGGAATTCTGTTAAAACATCTGTTATTTCATTCCCCCTTTCTCCGCATCCGATATATACGATAATATCAGCATCCGCCCATTTAGCCAATTGCTGCTGTACAACTGTTTTCCCGCTTCCAAAAGGACCTGGTATGCATGCTGTTCCGCCTTTAGTTACAGGGAAAAAAGAATCGATAATACGCTGTCCTGAAATAAGAGGTGTATCCGGAACAAGTTTTTCCTGAACAGGAAAGCTCTTACGTACCGGCCACATACGCAGCATGTTTATTTCTTTTACTCCTTCGTCTGTTTCTAATATAGCAATGGTTTGAGTTATATTAAATGCACCTTTATTAATCTCTTTTATCTTCCCTTTCAACCCAAAAGGAATCATAATCAGATGTTTTATCAATACCGTTTCATGGACACTGCCTAATATATCTCCTTCTCCGACTTCTTCCCCGACTTTTACAGAAGGGATAAAATCCCACTTTTTTTCACGACTTATAGCATTTAAGCTAATACCTCGCGTAATATAGTTCCCTGTTTTTTCTCTAATAATATCTAAAGGACGCTGAATCCCGTCATAAATTGACTCTATCAATCCCGGTCCCAGCTCTACGCTTAAAGGTTCTCCTGTATCCCATACAGGGTCCCCGACTCCAAGACCGAAAGTTTCTTCATATACTTGAATTGATGCCAGGTCTCCTTTAAGTTCAATTATTTCTCCTATAAGTTGTTTGGTGCTTACTTTTACAACATTATACATTTTGGCATCTTTCATTCCTTCTGCTACAACTAATGGGCCAGAAACTTTAATAATGTGCCCGCAATTATTTTGTTCCATAATTAACTCCTCTTTCAAATTTAATTATTTACCAAGCAAATCACTACCAGTTGCTTTAATAATATAATTCCTTAATCTGTCTTTCCCCCGTCCGAAGGAACCGTATATGCTCGGAATAAGCACCAATAAGGGCCAGAGGTTATTATGTATCTCTTTAGCATATTCTAGAATTCCTTCAGAATAATTTTCTGTAATAAAAATTATTTTAAAATCTTTGTCAATGATATTTTTTATTACTTCTTTTGTTTCTGATAGAGATTGTACCGGAAAAGTTCTCACACCTAATCCTTTAAAACCAAATATTGAATCTAAATCTCCTATCATAGCAATGTTTGACATATATTTCTCCATCTCAATTTTTATTACTCTTTAAAATGTAAATCTATATTTTTATGAATTAATTCTGGTTTAATATTATAAATTTTACTTATTAAAATTATTCTTAATACACGTATTTCATATTCTTTCCGTAATATATAATAGATTAGAGGTTCTACTCCAAATACAACAAATTTGCTATCTTCCATCCATTTAAGTAAAAAATTATCCAGTTTTTGTTCAGCTGATACAAGATTGTTTTCTCTTAAATATTTAATACTTTCTTGAATTAATATCTTATAAGGAGTATTACTAAAAAATTTTACAAATTTATTTAATGTCTTATCATTATAAAATTTTTCAAATTCCAGAGGTAAAAAATGTCCTCCTTCATATATTAATTCTCTTAATAATTCTATTTCTTTGTTAAGC
>JACRDZ010000269.1 GCA_016212735.1 Candidatus Firestoneibacteriota bacterium
AGGCTTTGGGCTGCGTTCTCGGAGCAAAAAGTTCTCGACGTACCACAAAGGGTACGCCTGCGAGCTTTTTGCTCCTGCGGCCTTGCCCAAAGCCTTTTCGCTCGACCTCGCTACGAACAGGGTTAGCGCTGTAGTGTTAGTGTTAGTATCGGCAATTTCAAAAATTTTTTTATACTCTATTTTAAAAAGATTTGAATATAAATTTTAAAGAAAAATAAAATATCTTTATTAAGATATTATCTATTTAAATATTATCATATTTTATACAAATATTACAATTTTTTATTGGGTAATAGTTAGCCGTCTATAGCCATGACTGAATTCGTAAAAGTCTTGTTCATATATTGCCTCAAGTATTTTGGATGTTGCTGTCTGAGCTACTTTGTCTGCTATTACTGGTATACCAAAAATTTATCCCCATATTAATGGAATCATATGATCCGGATTATCATCTATCCAAACCTCTGTTTCCCATTCAATATCAGCAGCATATATCAAATAGGTATTTAAAAAACACTCTTTTCATTAAATCCGGAAGTTTATTATGTTCAGTAAATAAATTTTAAACAGCAGCATAACTTAAAATTTCAAGTTCAGCAGTTTTATCTATTTTACATAAAATATTTTCAACTTTTTCCATCACTAGGTCTTCAATTAAATATTCATTACAATTCTGGCATTGCAATACAGGTAACTTTTTAATAATAATAATTGAATCATATTTAATTTTGAATGGTAAATCGGTAATTATTTTTTCCATTTCACCACCACAGTTTTGACATTTCATCGTTTCCTCCTTGTTTTAAGGTCTTCCTCCCATTTGTCTAAAGTAGGTTTATAACTTGTAATTATTCTTATATAATCATTTTCTAAATCAATAGCTATATGAATATGAATTATTTCTTCTTTATATTTTGCATAAATAAGACAGCTTGGTAAATATTTATCTTTAGGATAATCTTCTATTATTTCATAAGTATTCACCGAAAATAAAATTGCTTCACGAGATATACTTCGTCCTTTTAATCTCATATTTACATGATAAGTCCAATATATTTTTCGTTTATTAACACAAAGTTTTATAAATTTTAATATATCAATATTCATTTATTTAGCTTTACCTATTCTAAAGATTTTTTATTGGAATTATTATGCTATTTTCAGATCTATCCCTTTTTGTTTTTTAATTCTTATTATCTGGTCTCTTTTTGCACCAATAGAAATCATTGAAATAGGAACATTTATGATTTCTGATATGCGTTCCAGATATTTCTTGGCATTTTTTGGAAGATCTCTATAAGAGCTTATATTCGATGTATCTGTCATCCATCCTTCAACTTCTTCATATATTGGTTCACAATTATAAAGTATCTGGAGCTGATAAGGGAAATTATCAATAACTTTTTCATTATATTTATATTGGTTACAAATTTTTATTGTTTTTACCTGATCCAGTACATCCAATTTAGTTATAACCATACTTGTAAATCCGTTTACAATTGCAGAATATCTTACAATAACTGCATCAAACCATCCGCATCTGCGCGGTCGGCCTGTCGTAGCTCCATATTCCTTCCCGATTGTTCTTATATGTGCATTCATTTCCGGATCAAATTCTGTAGGAAAAGGGCCTTCCCCTACACGTGTTGTATAAGCTTTTGCAACACCTATGACTTCATTTATTTTCGTTGGGCCAACACCCATTCCTGTACATGCTCCGCCTGCAGTTGAATTAGAAGAAGTTACATAAGGATATGTCCCAAAATCAACATCTATCATTGTACCTTGAGCTCCCTCAAAAAGTACTCTTTTACCGCTGTCAATTTCTCTATTAATATATTTAACAGTGTTATAAACATAATTTTTTACTACATTTCCATACTGCATATATTCCTTAATAATTTTTTCTCTATCTAAATCAAATCCCTTTAAAAGTGCTTTTTTATCTTTTAAATTTGCATCAAGCTTGGAAATAAATGTTTCTTTATCAAAAAGATCATCCATTCTTATTCCTAATCTAGCCATTTTGTCCATATATGTAGGTCCAATTCCTTTACCAGTTGTCCCAATTTTTTTTACTCCTTTACTTAATTCCTGCTTTTGGTCCATTATTTTGTGGTATGGCATAACAATATGAGCATTCCTGCTTATAAACAAACGCCCTTTCACCTGTATTCCTCTTTTTTCTAGAGATTTAATCTCTTTAATAAGAGCGGGTAAATCAATAACAACACCATTACCAATAACACAATTTTTCCCTTTATGGAGAATCCCTGAAGGTATTAGATGCATGATAAATTTATCATCTCCAATAATTACAGTATGTCCAGCATTAAAACCTCCCTGATACCTTGCAACAATATCAAAATTTTCTGTAATAACATCTACAATTTTACCTTTTCCTTCGTCTCCCCACTGAGCACCTACAATTATTATGTTTGACATTTTTACCCCCATCACATTACCTCATTTTAAACTTAATATGTTCACATTGTCAAGTAAGTACTAACTTCTATGCAGCATTTTTCTGAATTTTTAATTATTTCATTTATAGGACGCCGCGGATAACAGTTAAACATGCCAGTAAGAAAAATCCCTGATATCGGAGATTTAAAATCAGGGATTAGAGATTTTGTCCCTATTTTATAAACAAGTCCTGCTTCACCAGTACGGATTACTTTAAACCATTTCAATTTATTTTTCCTGATCTGATCTGGGAAAAGAATTTCCATGTCATGATAGTAAACATCAAACACCTCATTATCATTCATTTGCCAGAGTTTTGAATCTATTGATGGATAAGAAGCCAGATAAATAATATGCTCATTATAAAGAGAAAAAGGTTGAAAATTTGTATGTTCTATAATTGCTCCGAAATTTATGTTCTGTTCCATAATATTTATCCAGTAGTAGTCAGTTAGTTTGTTTTCCATTGCAAATAGAATGCATATAGAACCCTGATATTTGAGTTTTCCCATCTTGTTTTTATATTCATCTGGAAAATCAATCAGATAAGATAAATATGTCGGATGTATTGTGCTTATTATACTTCGCGAATTATATTTATATATTTCATTATTTATATTAACATGCACTTCAAATAACTTATTTGCTATTTTATTTATTTTTATAACTTGAGCATTTGTGAAAATTCTATTCCCTGCGTTTTTAATTTCTTTCTCCAACGCCAGCAATAAATTTATATATCCTCCTTTGATATATCCAAGTTTCTCTCCTTTATTTGAGCGTTTAGAGCGCATATCAAGACGCCCCATTAACCAGGCAAGAGAAATATCATTCATATCTGTATTATATTTATCCCATAAAAGAGGTTTGAAAAATTTTTCATAAATATGTTCTCCTAAATTCTCAATCAACCAGTCAGATGCTTTAGTATTGTCATATAGCTCAATGTTTTTTGTTTTTAAAAGTCTTGCTAAACATAATCCCATTTTAAGTTTTTCAAAAAAAGAAAGAGGAGGAAATTTAATTAAATCCATTTGCGAAGAAAACTCAAACAAACCATTTTTATAACAAAATGCTGTTTTTGTATAATTCCATGTAACTTCTACTTTTAACTCTTCTAATAAATCTAATAAAAAAATATCATTAATAAACAAATGATGATAAAAACCTTCGATATTATAGTTATTAATTAACATTGAACGAATTAATCCGCCTGTAACTGGACTCCTCTCAAAAATAGCAATATTTCTATTCTGTTTTGATAATTTATATCCGGTTGAAAGACCTGATATTCCGCCGCCTATAATAATTGTATCAAATATTTCCATTAGTATTTCCTCTGATTATACTGAAGCGAAGCTAAAGCTTCGCTTCGTATATATTAAAAGAAGGTTTATATTTTTCCCCTGTTTGTTTTTCTTTCTTAAGTTTAAAAATAAAAGGCAGGATTGATAGGTTTTCTCTGATTGAAAACGACCTTGACTTTCTATCATACCAGTTAACAGGGATTTCAATAATTTTTAATTTTTTTCTTAATGCACGAATTAGAAGCTCTGCATCCCAGAACCAACCGCGCTTATATGTTCTATCATACCCCATATCTTCTATTAGATTTAATACTATTTCCAGTTTAAAAGCTTTAAACCCGCATTGATGATCCCTAATATTTGTATTAAAGATATAACGTATTGCAATATTATAAACTTTACTTATTAATAATCTCCATAATTTTCTTGTATAAAATGATTCTTTAATATATCTGCTCCCTATTGCTATATCTGCTCCATTTTTTATTTCAGATATCAATAAATCGAGAGTATCCAGTCTTGCTTCAAGATCAGAATCTATAAAAACAATTATATTTCCTAGAGCATTATTAAAAGAACATGCGAGATTTTCTCTTTTAGACGGACCCTCTGTATAATGTATTAGATACAAATTTTGATATTCAGATAGTAAAGGTATTAATTTATCCATAGAACCATCTGTTGACGCATCATCAATAACAAAAACTTCATAGTTTTTAAATAGTTTTGAAATATAATTATATGTTTCAATTACATTTTTATTTATAACTTCTGCTTCATTATATACAGGTAAAAAACATGATACTTTAGTATTTTCTTCCACTGATATTCAGTTCTCCTATAATTTTTGATATTTGATATTTGATTTATATATACTTATACCACCAATATGCTATTTCCGGATAATATTTTAAATTATATAACATATTAGTTGTAAGGAAACACTCATGAGTACAAAAACATTTTAGATTTTTTATTATTTCCCGAACTTGCTCTGCTTCTCTTCCCATCCATATATTACGCATATCAAGATTATAATCACGTATATTTCCTATTTTTCTATTAAGTAATTCACATGGATAAATGTCCCCATCAGAATAAAGTACAGCATTAATTTTTCCTGCATAGCATGGAAGTTCATATTTATTCTCTTTTAATATTTTTGCGATCAATTTTCTTCTTACAACATTTTTAGCAGAATTAAACCTTGCAAAAATAAAACCCGTATATTCTTTATACACACCGCTTTTAATATCTTCCTGTATTAATTTATCTGCAATTAAATATTTATCCGGAGCAACCTTTTTAATATTCGGGTCACGTGGACTCCCTCTTACAAGAAAAGGAGCCCATATTGGTGTATTGAGCTTATTTCGCACAAAATCATGTATCTCAGGAATAAAATCCTGATTAAGTGCTGATATTGTTGTAATTATCCCGACCTGCATATTTTTATATTTTTTTTTAAGCGACATAAGACCGTGAAAAGTATATACAGCTTTTTCAAAAATTCCAGGGACACCCCTTATTTTATCATGTAATTCTCCTATTCCGTCCAGAGATACATTTACTGTAAGTTTTGCTTCTCTACACTTCTTTAAAATTTTTTCCGCATAACAAATAATTTTATCACCTAAAAAACCGTTTGTTGGTGTTGCAAGATTTCTTACAGGAGTAAAACGATAGAATAAATATGCAATCTCATGCAAATCTTCTCTTAAATATGGTTCTCCTCCTGTTAAAAGGAGAAAACTCAGAGAATGAGTTGTTTTTGCTATTTTTTCAATTTCATCAATACTTAATATTTTTTTCTCTTCTGTTTGTTCTTTCCAATAAAAACAATGTGCACACTTAGCTATACAGTTGTTGGTTACAAAAAATATTAAATAAGCAGGACTATCAGATACACGATTTACAAATCGCTTTAAAATATTATATGTTTTATATATATGCATATATCTCTCTTGGATTTAGTCATTTGACATTATATTTACTATCATATCATATGACAAGATGTTTTTTAATACATCAGACCACCGTAAATTATGTTATAATATTTGATTATGGAAAAAATAGGTATTACAACAACAATTCCCATAGAAATACTAATAGCAGGTAAAGTTAAACCTCTTGACCTTAATAATATATTTATAACTTCTGGTAAATGTTCCAAATATATTGAAGATGCAGAAAGTTTGGGATTTCCCAGAACAACTTGCAGCTGGATTAAAGGTATATATAGTGCCTGCCTTAAACTCAAGTTAAATAGAATTATCGCAGTTACACAAGGCGACTGCAGTAATACTCACGCATTAATGGAAACATTGCAAATGGCAGATGTGAATGTAATTCCTTTTGCTTATCCATATGCAAAAGATAAACAGTTTTTACAGCATGAGATTCAAAAATTACTTGATTTATTTAATGTTAAAATTGATTATGTGAATGATGTTAAATATTTTATAGATAATAATATAAGGGAAAAACTTCGTCTTATTGATATGGCTACATGGCAGAATAACCTTGTTAGAGGAGAAGAGAATCATTATTTTCTTGTAAATTCCAGCGATTTTAAAGGTAATATTTATAAGTTCAGAACAGAAATAAATAAATTTCTGAATAATTTATCTAAAAGAAAACCAATTAAAAATAAAATACGTATAGGGTATATTGGTGTTCCATCAGTATTTTCGGACTTATATGAGTATATAGAAAATCTCGGAGGACATACTGTTTTTAATGAAATACAGCGCCAGTTCAGCATGCCCTACTCTACTTCTGATATTATTGAGCAGTATTTAGCATATACATATCCATATTCTATTTTTGAAAGAATAGAAGATATTAATAATGCCGTAGCTGAGAGAAAAATACACGGGATAATTAATTATGTTCAGACTTTCTGTTTTCGTCATATTGAAGATATTGTTCTGCGACAGAAAATTAATATTCCAATGTTGACTATTGAAGGAGATAAACCAGGTAAGCTTGATGCCAGAACTAAAATACGCATTGAAACTTTTATGCAGATGCTGAAGCAGAATATATAATTGGAGTAATATATGAAAATATATGGAATAGACCTTGGAAGCAGAAAAATCAAAATAGCCTGTTATTATAAAAATAAGTTTATAAAATTTAAAATTCTGGATACAGCTAAATTTTATAAGAAGTTTAATAATATATCCACACAAAATATTTTAAATTATCTTGGAATAAAAAAAGATGATAAAATAGTTACTACAGGTTATGGTAGAAATTTATTAAAAAACAGGGGATTAAGCAGTATATCAGAGCTTTTTGCTCATGCACATGGGGCAGAATATCTTACTAGATTGAATTCTTTTGTTTTATTAGATATTGGAGCACAGGACTGTAAAATAATTCATGTTAAAGATGGAAATATTGCTGATTTTTTAACTAATGATAAATGTGCAGCTTCAACAGGAAGATTTCTTGAAAATATGGCTCTTATACTTGATATATCTCTGGAAGAATTATGTAAGCATTATAAAAATCCGTGCGAAATTTCTTCTACATGTGCTGTATTTACCGAATCAGAGCTTATTGGCAAAATATCTGAAGGATATAAAATTAATGAATTATGCGCAGGAATCAACTATGCTGTATATAAGAAAATCATTCCTCTTATAAATCATTTTAAAACCGATAGTATTATTATGGTTGGAGGAGGAGGTTTAAATATTGCTTTGAAAAAAATTATAGAAAATAATTGTCATATAAAAGTTACTGTCCCGTCTTATCCGCAATTTACCGGCGCAATAGGATGCTGTTTAGTTTGATAAAGGAGATATTCAATTGAAAATAATAATCAATAAAGCAGATATGAATATTACATTTAACAAAAAATTCCCATCTGCATATATATCAGATTATAATAAAGTTAAACATTTTTTCCCTGATCCTCCTTTTGATATTAAAAATATTGAGGAAGTAATAAAAACAAGGCTTAAAGCCATGTACCCAAGACAGGAACTATTTAAATTACTCGAAAATAGAGACAATAAATATGGAGATAAAACAAGAAGGAATATAAAGCTTCTGCAAAAAGAAAATACATTATGTATTTTAACTGGCCAGCAGCCAGATTTACTTACAGGCCCTTTATATATAATTTATAAGGCTTTATCTATAATAAAATTATCAGAAATTCTAACAAATATTTATCCTCAATATAATTTTGTCCCAATATTCTGGGTCTCTTCTTTTGATCATGATATAGAAGAAATAAATCAATTTACAATACCTGACAAAAATCATATTCCTATTACTTTTTCTTTTGATATACCAAAAAGTAAAACCCCTGTCTCTCATATTGATATTAACTCTAGAGATATTACTAATTTAAAATCTTTTCTTAAAGAAACTCTTACACCAACAGAATTTACTGATGAGCTATTAGACAATATAGAAACAACAGGTATTAATACATTTAATATTAATAAATTTTTTATAACAATTATGCAAAATCTTTTTAATAAATGGGGATTAATTATACTTGATGGAAGTAATGCAAATTTAAATAAACTTGGAATAGAAATATATGAAAATGAAATTATGCAGCCTGGCAGATTAAATGAAATTGTCAGGAAAAATGATATTTTACTTGCTGAAGCAGGATTCCACAGTCAGGTTAAATTAACACCTGGTTCATGCAACTTCTTTGTAGAAAAGAATAATGAACGTAAAAAAGTAATATTTGACAAAAATAAATTTATTATAGATTCTGAAGAATTTTCATCTTCTATGCTTATCTCTAAATTGCATTCGAATCCTGAGTTATTCTCCCCAAATGTTATATTAAGACCTATACTACAAGATTATATACTCCCAACACTAATATATATGGGTGGACCATCAGAAATTTCATATTTCGGACAGTTCATTAATGAAGGTTACAAAATATTTAATATAACTTCTCCTATTATATGGCCTCGAGCTAGTGTAACAATAATAGAAAACTCTATTAATGAAATTTCTGATAAATATAAAATCGATTTAAAAAATTTCTTAAAAGAAAAAAACAAACCTGCCGATATAACTAAAAATGTTATAAATATTAAATCTGGATATAAAATTGACGATATATTTAATAAATATATTGATTTGTTAAATATCGCAGGTAAAGCATTATGTAATGATTTAATAGATATATCACCTGAAATTTTATCATATTTTAATAAAATAAATACAAATTACAATAATGATATTAAAAAATTTAAAAATAAATTAATTCAAAATTTAAAATCAAATGAAGAAATTGCTGTTAAACAAATATTGAAATTCTATAATAATTTATTACCTCTAAATGAGTATCAAGAACGAAAAATTAATATTTTTTATTATATAAACAAATATGGATTACAGATTTTAGATAATATTTATGATTCAATAACAGTTGATAAACCTGAGCATAGTATTTTTATTATTTTACCTTGACAGATATAAAAATATATGATATTAATTTAAAAAGTAAAAACTGTATTAAAATTCTTTACAAAAATTATTAAATCCATTCAAAAATTCAACTTTTTATTATTTTTAAATCTGATTGTTATTTAGGAGGTGTAAAGTGTGAATGTTGGCTGTTAAGATAAAAAATGACGAAAGTTTAGATAGTGCTTTAAAACGTTTTAAAAAGAAATGTGAGAAGTCTGGGATTATGTTTGAAATGCGGAAAAGAGAGTCTTACGAAAAACCAAGTGACCGCAAAAAACGTAAAGCTTATGCTGCTCAGAAAGCTAGAGAAAAAGATACAAAAAATCAAGAAACTTAGAATGAGGCTATTTACTATTATGGGTTTAAAAGAAAAAATATCACTTGATATGAGGTCAGCGTTAAAAAACGGTGAAAAATTGAAAGTTTCAGTATTAAGGATGTCACTTGCTCAGATAAAAAAAGATGAAATAGATAAAATGAAAACTTTCAATGATGAAGAAATAATAGGAATATTAACCTCACAGGTAAAGAAATACCAGGAAGCTATATCAATGTTTGAAAAAGGCGGCAGGGATGACCTTGTTAGAAAAGAAACAGAAGAGCTTAAAATCCTTCAAGGCTACCTGCCTGAACCTCTTAGTGACGATAAAATATTAAATATAATAGAAGAAACCATAAAAGAAGTTCAAGCTTCCGAATTAAAAGATCTTGGTAAAGTAATGAAAGCTATTATACCAAAAACAAAAGGTCAGGCGGATTCTGCCAAGATAAGTGCACTAGTGAAAAACCGCTTAGCAGGTTAGCATACATGCATTGGTTAGATATACTTATTTTAATTTTTCTTGCCTATAACATCCTCTGTGGAATAAAAAATGGCTTTTTTCGGGAAATATTTAATTTAATTGGTATTATAGTTGGTATTTTTTTAGCTTTAAATTATAATGATTTATTCGCAAGAAAATTAACTTTATTCTTAAAAATTTCATATAAAAATTCTCTTATTTTGAGTTTTCCAATTATCTGGTTAATTAGTTTTTTAATTTTTTTTGTACTTGGAAAACTTTTTCATAAATTAACAAAAATTCTTTTAATATCATGGGTTGATCATATTGCTGGAGGCTTTCTAGGAGCAATAAAAGGCTTTATAATAGTAACTCTTTTATTTATAAGTTTTCTTAAAATACCTTTTTTGAATTATTTTGAAAAAGAAATACCTAAAACTAAATATTCCTTATGGATAAAAAAAATAATACCGTCGTTTGCTTTAGAATATCCTTATTTAGATAAATTAAAAAATGTAATTAAATAGTAAAAGGAGAAAAAAGTGAAGCTGAAAGACTTATATAAAAC
>JACRDZ010000267.1 GCA_016212735.1 Candidatus Firestoneibacteriota bacterium
GCGGACAATCTTTTGATGAACATTGCCGCCTTTTCGTACTGACTGTACTATTTGTACAGATTTCCTTGGACTGTTTGGTGTTGTTTTTACTCTTACGAACATAAACATAATATATCAAAAGAATTATATAATGTCAAGTATTATTTTTTACTAGGCACTACATTTGTGTTTTTGATGTTTTTTATGGAAAACCCCTTATTTATCAAGGAGGCTGTTTTCGATTTTTTTGAAAAAGGGATAAAGTCGGGAGCTCAGGATGGAATAGAAATAGAATTAATTTAATATGTTACTGACCTTGTCCGCCCATTGCAATAAAAGTCATCTGCCTTCCTGTATTACCATTTTCTTTTCTAAAAGAAAAAAATAAATCATTATGACAAGAAGTACATACTTCACAGCTAACTATATTTCTATCAGGAATTCCCATAGACAAAAGCTGCCGACGATTAGCTTCTTCCAGATTTAATTTACCTTGATTATTTTTTTCCAGACTAAAAAGATCTCTCCAATATGTAAATTTAGCCCTAAAAAAATCTATTACTTTAACATCAATATTATAACAGCAAATCCCAATACTAGGGCCAAATGCTACTTGACAGTTTTCTGGTTTTACATTAAAAGTCTGCATCATTTGATATACTGTTCTTGCAGTTATTTCCAGTCCTGTTCCTTTCCATCCAGCATGTACTGCTGCAATCACGTTCTGTTTTAGATCATATATAAGAATTGGCACACAATCTGCTGTACTTATATTTAGAGTTACATTTTTTAATCTAGTAATAAGTGCATCAGTCATTCTTACTGCCCGCCGTGGGTCTTCCCATCCTCCATTAGGGGATATATTTTTATCACGTACACTTTCTGTAACTATGCTTACTTTATTACTGTGAATCTGATCTGCAGTAATCATTACTGTATTATTAAGACGCAATGCTCGCTCAAAAAGCTGTCTATTTTCTGCAACACTTTTATCCCGATCTCCAAGAAAATATCCCAAATTTAAACTTGCAAAAGGATGCTGGCTGTTTCCTGAATGACGAGTAGTTACACCTTGTGCATAAATACCAGGAAGCTCAAGATTCATAAATTTAAAATACTTAATTCCGTCTTTTTCCTGCAATATCATATTTTTTTTTATCACAAATAATTCTCCTTGAAATCCGTGGGGAATAATGACCAGGGAAGTGTTACATATATACACTATCATATTGATTATATTATGTCAAACTCCTTTAACTGCAATTCAGACAGCAGACTTAAGTTATTGGTGGGAATCAACTAATTTAAAGTATAGGAATTTGGAAGTGTAATGAAATTAGTCATTAAATTCCAAATAACAAATTCCAAAATCCAAACAATATCAAAATTACAATATTTAAAATTCAAACTTTTGATATTATAAATTGATATGTTTAGAATTTATTTGTGATTTGTATATTGGTATTTGTTTATTATTTGGTGCTTGTAATTTGGAATTTCAGTTGCGAGAGAAGGCATCCTAATTTAAAGTACAGGAAATTGAAACGCTCGATAAATCGAGCAACTACATTGAAATATTTGTAGTTGCCTGATTTATCAGGCTTAATTTAAAGTACAGGAATTTCTTCTTCTGTAATTTTCTTCTTGATTTTTCTGAGTAGAACAGTATAATTGGTTAATAGGAGGCGATATGGCTTTATTTAACAATAAAAAACACGATACAGGTTCAGATTCTCCTTATAAAATAGATTGTATTTTAGATACTGATACTGTATTTACAGGTGAGCTTGAATCTATTGGTTCAATTATTGTGAATGGAGTGTTACGCGGGAAAAAAGTAATAGCAAAAGGTAATTTAATAATTGGAGAAACAGGTTTTATCGAAGCAAATGTTGAAGCTCATGATTTAAAAATTTCTGGTACAATTAATGGCAATATCCAATGCAAAAATAAAATAGAGATTACTGACAAAGGTAAACTATATGGGAATATTCATTCAGAACGGCTGCAAATAATTGAAGGTGGAATTTTTGAAGGTGCATGTGCTATGGGAGTAATAAAAGAAGAAATAAAACCACCACTGGAACTGGAAAATGTTGTACCTTTGAAAAAATGATAACATACTACTTAACACATATTATATCATGGATTATATGTAAAATATTTTTTAGATTACAAGCTAAAGGAATAAACAATATCCCCAAAACCGGGTCTGTATTACTTGTCTCTAATCATGTTAGTAATATGGACCCCATATTTATTCCAACTCCTGTATGGAGACGAAAATTTAATTTTCTTGCTAAAGAAGAATTATTCCGTAATCCTTTAGTCAGTGCTTATTTTCATAAAATAAAAATGTTTCCTATTAAACGCGGACGAGAAGGAGATCTAAAAGCTATAAAAAAATCTATAGAATTACTAAAATCCGGTGAATTATTGCTTATGTTCCCTGAAGGTACACGCTCATTAACAGGCGAGCTTATGCCGGCTAAACCCGGGACAGCTTTAATTGCACTTAAATCTGATGCTCTTTTAGTTCCTACTTACATACAGGGATCCCGTGATGTCTTACCAAAAGGAGCGAAAATGATAAGACCAAAAAAAGTTACAATATATTTTGGAGAACCGTTCAGACTCAATAAATTCAATGAATACCATGATAATAAAGAAAAATATAAAATTGCTTCAGAGGAAATAATGAATAAAATTAGTAAATTAAGAGATTCAGTAATAGTGTGAATATGAGATTTTTTTCTTGACATATAACTCATTTTAATTTATTTTTATATAATATAAAATCTGTGTAAATAAATTAAGGGCAAGCTCTAAGCCCATAAGGATTTGTAAATATGAGCTTGGAAAATAAAATAAAGAAAATAATTATTTATATTTTAGTAATCTTTTTCATCTCCCCTGCTTTTAATCAAGTCTATGCTGATACTGTTGACGGTAAAATTATCTGGGTTTCTCCTTATTTTGGTTTCGTTTATATAAGACTGAATAATGACCAGATTGCTAATTTAGGAGCTAATCTTAGTGTTTATTTAAGAACAAAAACTAAATCAGGTAAAATAACTTCAATAACTTCATATAAAGATGTAACCATCTGTACTATTGAACCTCCAGAATTAGTCAGAGAGATAAGAAAAGGAGATAATGTCTCTGGAGATATTAAACTTGGAAAACCGCACGCTAAAATGAAAAGTTTAATTA
>JACRDZ010000266.1 GCA_016212735.1 Candidatus Firestoneibacteriota bacterium
AAATTTTAAAGAGATAAATCAAGCATCATTTATCTTAAGCAGATATGGAATTGTTACATCACAGGAAGGTGAAGCAGCATTTGCAGGTATTATTAAAGCTTCAAAATTGTGTGATTTTAAGGAACCATTATGTCTTTTTACAGGACATTATTCAGAGTGGAAAGATACAGAACTAAAAGAGAAAAAAAATATTTACAAAGTTGAAACGTATAGAGAAGCGAAAAAATTATTTGATAAAATGTTGGGAAAATGATATTATACACTATCTTTAAGGAATTGTATTATGTTGAAAAAAATACGAAATGATATTACCTTAAAAATGGCAATATCAATAGAAAGAAGTCAGTCGCTGGGACTATTGCCTGAAAATATAAATAAACAGAATATCACTCTGGAAACACCTCCAAAAGAAGAATTTGGGGAGATATCATGCACTCTTCCAATGCAATTAGCCCGTATAGCTAAAAAATCTCCTCGTGAAATTGCAGAAATACTAATTAAAAATTTTCCAATAGAAGATAATGAATATATTAGAAAAATAGAAATACAAGGCGCTGGTTACATGAATTTTTATTTTGAAAAAAAATTAATAGAAGAAAATTTGAAAGAAATTATTAAAGAAAGAGAGGCTTATGGAAGAAGTACTATTGGAAAAGGGGAAAAGATTCAAATAGAATTTGTTAGTGCTAATCCTACAGGTCCGCTGCATGTAGGACATGGCCGTGGCGCAGCAATAGGTGATGCTCTTTCAAATATATGCAAAGCATGCGAATATGAAGTAACAAAAGAATATTATATAAATGACGTTGGAAATCAGATGAATAATCTCGGTGCTTCCACACAAAGCCATTATTATAAATTATATGATAGAATTATTCCTCTGCCTGAAAATGCTTATAGAGGATCATATATAATAGATATAGCAAAATCTGTAAAAGATAAATATGGAAATAAATATTTTGAGGAAGATCCAAAAAAAAGTTTACCTTTCTTTATTAAATATACAGCAGATTATATATTAGAAGGGATAAAAAATGATCTTGAGGAATTTGGAGTTAATTTTGATTTATGGTTCAGAGAAAGTTCACTTCATGCAGACGGTACAGTTGAAAAAATGTTGAAATACCTGAAAGAAAAAGAGTTTATTTATCAAAAAGATGGTGCTTTATGGCTTAAAGCAACAGCATTTGGTGATGATAAAGATAGAGTTGTTATCAATAAGGACGGAAGAACTACATATCTGGCTTCAGATATTGCTTATCATTATAATAAATTCCAGCGCGGTTTTAATAAAATTATTAATATATGGGGTGCTGACCATCATGGTTATGTCCCCAGAATTAAAGCAACTGTAAAAGCGCTGGGATATAGTGAAGACATTGTACTTGTAATTTTATATCAATTGGTTAATCTGCTTCGGGATGGCAAACAGGTTGCAATGTCTACACGAACAGGAGAATTTATTACTCTGGAGGAAGTTGTAAAAGAAGTAGGGAAGGACGTTTCCAGATTTTATTTTCTTATGAGAACTTCTGACAGTCATCTTGATTTTGATTTAGAGCTGGCAAAAAAACAATCCATGGAAAATCCTGTGTATTATATTCAATATGCGTATGCAAGAAGTTCAAGTATATTTCAGGAAGCAAGGAAAAGAGAGATATCCTTTGATAATTTTGAAAAAACAGATTTATCTCTTTTAAATATGGAAGAAGAAACTATATTAATGAAAAAATTAGCATATTATCCTCTAATATTAGAATCAAGTGCTTTAACTTATGAGCCTCATAGAATAATAAATTATCTTCAGGAACTTGCAAGAATGTTCCATTCGTATTATAATAAATATAGAGTAATAAATGAGGATAAAAACATAACACAAAGTCGATTGACTTTAATATATGGTATTCGGATAGTGATTGGAAATGCGTTAAAGCTTTTAGGAGTTAGCGCTCCAGAAAGCATGTAAATAGGGAGAAAATCATGGTTGTACCAGGTAAAAATTTAAGTGAAAATGTTAGTGAAAAAGATAATAAAAGCAGTAAAAAGAAAATATGGATTTATACAGGTATAGGAGTAGGTGTTGTTATACTTTTAATTGGCATATTTCTTTTGTTTAAATTCGTAATATTTAATCCTTCAGTTGAAGAAGACACAGCAGAAAATGAGATTGATAAAATATTAAGTTCTATAAAAAAAGACGAAAGTAATACAACTAACATATATGGCGGATTAACCGAAGCTGAAATAAAATTAAAGAAAAAATTTGAAAAGAATGAAGAACCTGAAATTGATAAAGAACTCGTTCTAAAAAGCAAAGACGTAAAGAAAGAGGAATCTTTACCTGGTATTACAGAAGAAAAAACTCCACCCCCTCAAAAGAAAGAAGAAAAAAAAGAAGTTAAGAAAACAACAGAAGAAAACGCAGTACAGAAAAAAATTGATATAGAAAAAGTAGCAACCGAAACAACACAGAAAAAACAAGAACCTAAATCTGCTCCAAAAGAGGTATCTGATTATAAATTTACAATTCAGATAGCATCATTTAAAAGTACTATAAATGCAGAGAAGGATAAAAAGAAATTGGAAGAAAGAGGTTTTGAAACTGAACTGAAAAGTGCAGATCTAGGAGCAAAAGGTACATGGTATAGATTACGTGTAGGTAAATTTAAAACTACAGAAGAAGCAAAAACAGAATTATGGAAAGTAAAAAGCATTGGATATAGTAATGCTATTGTAACTGCATATTAGATTTTATTTTTTCTTTGTTAATGAAAAAAGTTTGTTTATAAAAAAAATAAACACCGCAAAAGATAATATTACTACTAATAATCCTCCGATACTATCGTTCATATCATATCCTTTAGAGCCTGATTATTTCAAGTTCAGGTGTAATTATAATAACTTTTGTACTGTTAAAAGTTTTTGCCAGTGGAATTCCTTTTTTATGACCCAGTACAAAAATTGCTGTTGAAAGTGCATCTGCAACAGTAGCAGAATTAGGAATTGAATTCATATGTGTTATAACAGTAACACTTATGCAATCTTTTGCAGAATAACCTGTAATAGGATTTAAAATATGATGATATCTTTTCCCATCTTTTATAAAAAATCTTTCATAATCACCTGATGTTACTACAGCACAATCTGAAATTTCCAGAGTTTCAATAAGACCATCTTTTCTGGGATGTTTGATTCCTATCCGCCATTTTTCGCCATTCTCTCGTATTCCAGAAGCAATAATATCTCCACCTGCATTAATTAAAAAATTTTTTATTCCAGCATTTTTTAATATAGATGCTGCTTTATCCAGAGAATATCCTTTAGCAATACCCCCTAAATCTATTCCCATACCATTTTGAAGAAATTGAACAGAATGATCTTCTGGAAATAAATTTATATTTTTGTAATCAACAAGATATAAACAAGATTTAATATCTTTTTCATCAGGGATTTTAGGTTCAAATCCAAAACCCCATAAACGAATAAGCGGCCAGACAGAAATATCAAAAGCACCTTCTGACATTTCGGAAAAAGCTTGAGATGTACTGATTAATTTAAATATTTCATCATTAACTTTTATCCTGTCTGTCCCGGATTTATTTATTTTCCAAACATCTCCTGTACTGTCATAACCTGTGAAAAGTTTTTCAAGCCGTTTAAATTCATTAAAAACTTTATCCATACATATTTTAGCTTTATCAGGGTTTTTTTCTATTATTGTTATTTCAATCAATGTATCCATTAGAAAAAATTGTTTACAAAAACGTTCTCCTAAAGAAGTTTTATTCTGGCATGATAATATTAAAAATAGTAAAGAAAATATAATTATATATGGTTTATTGTTTAGCATAATTTGTATTTTAGGATCTCGAAAAGACCCTAAATTCCGATTATATCTGTTTTTCTCCCGCAGGAACTACATTTTGAATCTTTAACACCCAAAATTTCAATATTATAACCTTCTCGTTTAATAAGAAGATTTTTGCATTTTGGACAATAAGTATTACTATAATTATTGTTATGGATATTTCCAACATAAATATATTGTAATTTTTCTTTTGCAATTAAATAAGCTTTGTTTAAAGTGTTTAATGGAGTAGGGGGTAAATCCATTTTATACTGCGGGAAATATCTCGAAAAATGTATTGGAGTTTCTTCTCCAAGATGAATTTTTATCA
>JACRDZ010000268.1 GCA_016212735.1 Candidatus Firestoneibacteriota bacterium
ATTGATAAAATTTTAATAATTTCAACAGGTTTATTCATAGGTGTTTTTGGTGTACTTCTTTTTGTATGGGGGAATCCTAAAAATTCAGGAATATGTATTTCATGTTTTTTTGAAAATATCGCAGGTGCACTAGGACTTCATAATAACTTAAGAATGCAATATTTAAGACCTGAAGTAATGGGTTTTACGCTTGGGTCCTTTATTTTAGCCTTTTTTACAAAAGAATTCAAAGCCAGGGGAAGTGAAATACCTTTAATAAGTTTTATGCTGGGAATAATTATGCTCCTTGGGTCTGCAGTATTTGTTGGATGTCCCATAAAATTAATGACAAAAATTGGAGTTGGTGAATTAAGCGCAATTAATGGTATTATTGGTTTAATAATTGGTATATGGATTGGCATACAATTTCTGCGGGATGGATTTACTCAAGGCGAAATGCATGAAACACATGCTTTAAATGGACTTTTAATCCCAGGTTTGATGTTTATTTTATTAATTATATTTTTTATTAAACCGTTTTTTGTTTATTTCAGTACAGAAGGTCCCGGAAGTCTTCATGCACCTGTATGGATTTCTCTTGGAATATCTTTAATTATCGGATTCATGGCTCAACGTTCACGTTTCTGTGTTACAGGAAGCATTAGGAATTTCATACTTGCTGGGAATACAGATCTGCTTTTAGGTTTAATTTTCCTTTTGACAGGAACATTTATTACAGGAATATTAAGTAATAATTTTGAAATTATTCCATGGCATAAAGAATTTTTATATGAATATTTATGGGAATTTCTTGCAATGCTCCTTGTGGGATGGGCATCTGTATTTGCAGGCGGATGTCCCTTTCGTCAATTGATTTTAGCCGGGGAGGGAAATGTTGATGCAGGTATTTGTGTTCTTGGAATGCTTGCTGGCGGAGCAATAGTACAGAATTTATCTATTCAAACTACGGAAACAGGTATTTCTTTCTATGGTCAAATAGCTGTTATTTCAGGTTTAATGTTTTTAATAATAACAGGTTTATCACAAAGGGAGAAAATAGAATGATTCTAAGCGCTCGGTATATTGTGCCAATTGATGCAAATTTTATTCAAGATGGAGCAATTCTTATAAAAGGACAGTTTATAAGAGCAGTAGGGGATAAAAAAGCTATTATTTCTTCTTTCCCTGATGAAGAGAATGAAGACCTTGGGGAAGCAGTTATCTTCCCTGGATTTATAAATGCACATACGCACCTTCAATATTCTCTTGTTGAAATAAGCTCATCACCAATTTCTTTTATAGAATGGTTACCTCAGATGATACAAAAAAGCAATAGTTTATCTTATGAAGATTGGGAAAAAGGGACGCAATCTGGAATAGAAAAGTTGAAGAAATCTGGAATTACTACCATAGCGGATGTTTCGCGCTATGATGCAAGTTTTAAAGAATTATCCAGTACACAATATAATTCTTTTATATTTAAAGAGATAATTGCGCCTGATGAACCAAAAATAAATGAGATTCTGGATGAACTCAAAGAAAAGATTACTCAGAAAAAAGATGGGAAAATTCATATAGGTGTTTCTCCACATTCGCTGTATAGTTTGTCTCTACCTGCTTTGAAAAGAATATCAGAGTTTGCCAGAATGTATTATATTCTTCTTATGATCCATGTTAGTGAAACAAAGGAGGAGATGGAATTAATAATAAATGGGACAGGCCCTTTGAAAAAAGTAATGTCTGACAGAGGATTAAAACTGGAATATGGTTATAAAGAAACACCCGTTAAAATTTTAGCTAAATATAACATATTATGTCCATATACTGTTGTAGTGCATGCCGCGAATATTACGCAGGAAGATATTTCTTTACTTAAGCAGTATAAAACCAGTGTAGTATTGTGTCCTAGAAGTAATGAGTTTTTAAAGACAGGAGCTGCACCTGTAAGTGATCTGGTTCATTCTGGAGTTTGTCTGGGAATCGGGACAGACAGCCTTGCAAGCAATAAATCTTTTGATATGTTTGAAGAAATGAGAACTATTAAAAAGATATATCCTAAAATAGGATATAAAAGCTTATTAAGGATGGCAACTATAAATGGAGCAAATATATTAAAAATATCTATTCTTACGGGAAGTCTTACACCAGGTAAATATGCAGATATTAATGCAGTTAAAATAAAGAATAATTTACATGGTGAAAAAATAGATCCATATAAATATTTATGCGAAGAAGCACAAATAGAAGATATAGTACTCAGCATGGCAGGAGGTAGAAGAAGCGGTGAAGAATAAGGGCAAATTAATTATATTAATAGTATTAATACTTTTTGCAGATATTTATTCTCTCCCAACTTTTACTTTTGCTGAAAATCAAAAAATACAGATCCCTAGAGAAAATTCTTTTAAAAATATTAAAGAGCAAAAGAAATTCCCTCATATTAAATCCATTAATCATAATGCGATTCGTACACTGCAAGCTGGAGATGAGATTGAAGTATCAATAATTGGAGATGAAGATTGCTATGCTTATTTTGATATTGGTAAATATATAACAGGAATTCCAATGGAACCGACTTTTACAAAATCATTAGAATATGCTGGTACTTATAAGATAAAAGACAGAGATAATATAAGTAATGCAAGAATAACAGTATATCTTATGAATAACCAGAAATGCGGAACTTCGCTGACAGCATCAGCAACGGTAAATATTAAAGCTAATCCAGGAGTATATTTTACTTCTCCTTTTAGTTTTGCAGTAGAAAATAAATTTACAATGATTACAGGAGTGGTTGAAATCCCAAATGTACAGGAAGTAACACTTTTTGTAAATAATATAAAATCAAACGTACAGGTAAAAAACGGCGCTTTTAATGCTATAATTGAACTTAAAAAAGGATTTAATATAATAGAGGTTACTGCAATGAATTTAAGCAGAAAATATGGAATGGACCGGCTTGAACTGTTTTGTAAATAGAAAGGTAGATTATGGAAAAAAAAAGTATATGGAAAAAATTAAAAGGAGCACTAACTAAATCCAGAGAAAATATTGTATCTAATTTAAACAAGATTATTTCAGGTAAAAAAATTATTGATAAACAAATGCTGGAATCACTTGAAGAGATATTAATTCAAGCAGATATAGGAGTTAAGTCCACAAATAAAATAATAGAACTTATTCATGAAAAAACAAAAAAAGGAATAATCAAAAATCCGGAAGAAATTAAATCTGTACTTCAGGAAGAAATATATAATTTACTTAAAAATAATAATGAAGAGGTGTCCATATTTGATGAAGATAAGAAACCTTTTATAATTATGGTAGTTGGAGTAAATGGAACAGGGAAAACAACAACTATTGGAAAACTTTCATATTATTTTCATAAAGTAAAAGGTAAAAAAGTTTTAGTAGGAGCAGCGGATACTTTTAGAGCTGCAGCAATTGAACAGCTTGAAATATGGTGTCAGCGTGCCGGATGCGATATTGTAAAACAAAAGCATGGTTCAGATGCTGCCAGTGTGGCTTATGATACTCTTCAATCTGCTAATGCACGCGGGCATGAAGTTGTGATTATAGATACAGCAGGAAGACTTCATACAAAAACAAATTTAATGGAAGAATTAAAAAAAATAAAACGTATTATTAATAAAATCAATCCTCTTGGACCGCATAAGATTCTTCTGGTTATTGATGCAAATACAGGGCAGAATGGATTACAGCAGGCGCATGAATTTGATAAAGCAGTTGGAATAGACGGATTGATATTAACAAAATTGGATAGTACTGCAAAAGGCGGGATTGTGGTATCTATAAAACAAAGTCTTAATATCCCTGTATATTTTATTGGTTTAGGTGAAAATATTGAAGATTTAGAGCAGTTTGATCCTGAAGAATTTGCTAAAGCTATAGTTGAGTAGAACAGTCAAGTTGAAAGGTATTAATTGTATATGAAGAGGTTTTTTAATTTTACATCAAAAGAAATTAAACTTTTACTGCCGAGTATTTTTTTTGCTATTCTTTTATTTGCTATGATGTTTGTCGTAACTTTTCTCATTAACCTGAATATTTCACGTACTATGGTTGAGGATGCTTTGCTAAGAGGAAAGGGAGTTGCAAATTTTATTGAATCATGCACACGTGAAGCTATGATGAAAGAGAATAAAAATCAGATAGGCGAACTTTTTAATAAAAATAAATCCTTTACTGATTCTATTCATTCAATAATAAGACAGGATAAAAATATTAAATATGTATATGTTCAGGACTCAAAGGGGAAAACTATTATAAGAATAGAATCAGATAAAATTAATGAAAAAGAAGGTGTAAGTTTCAGTCGTAAAATTAATATTGAAATGAAAGGGCATTCTGTTGTAATAAATGAAAATAAAGTAACTGTAATAAAAGATTTCCCAAAGCAAATTTTTGATGTATCCGTACCTATAAAACTTGGGAAAAAAGATGTAGGATTTATTCGGCTGGGTTTATCTCCAGAAAAAGAAAACCGTATTATTCAAGCTAGTAATACTAAAGTAATTAAAATAACTGCTTATG
>JACRDZ010000270.1 GCA_016212735.1 Candidatus Firestoneibacteriota bacterium
TATGATTTATGCATAAATCATTTTAAAAATGCTTATGGACAAATAAATTGGCCTATCACTTTTATTAATACAGACACATGCACCGATAATACTTTGACAGGAATACAGATATATGCCGTATCTTTTGTCTCTGTAAATACAATATTTATTGATAATAAACCTGCTGCTCGTATATTTGAAGACGATTTTGCAAAATATTGTATAATAGGAAATATTTTTACTCTGCAAGAAGAACAGACATGGGACATATTAATAAATTTTGAAAAAATACTTAATCTTGTCGATATGGAAATTTCAGATATTGTGCGAACGTGGTTCTATAATCATAATATCATTTCATGGTATAGTGATTTTAACTCTATTCGCAATAATTTTTTTAAACAAAAAGGGATTATTAACAAAATACTTCCGGTCAGCACTGGTGTTGGAGGAAATAATTCTGTCAATGCAGCAGCAATTGCAAGTGCAATTGCTATTAAAGCAAAGAAAAATAATTGTGTAATAATAAAAGAACTATCTTCACCATTGCAGAATCATCCTTCTATATATGGAAGTTTGTTCAGCCGGGCATTGGAGATAATTATGCCGGACCACCGAAAAATCCTTATTTCAGGGACAGCAAGTATCGATAAAAACGGAAAAACCATACACGTTAACAACATAGATATGCAGATAGCTTTTACAATGGATGTTATTAAAGCAATTCTCACATCCAGAAATATGAATTTTTCTTTTGTTACACGTGCAATTGTATATTTTAAATATTCAAAAGATATATCTGCTTTTAATAAATATTGCAAATTAGAAAAAATACCTGTCTTCCCTTTAATAGCAATACAAAATGATATATGCCGCGATAATCTTTTATTTGAAATTGAAGTGGATGCAATTAATAAAAAAATATGAATACTATAATTCAAAATAAAAATTTATGTTATAAAGATAAACATAAACAAATTAAAAAAGAATCATGGAAACCAGGGACAGTACTTTCCCCGGTTCCGGCAGTTCTTGTAAGCTGCGGCGGAACTGGAGGCTGGATCTCAAATATAATCACTATTGCATGGACAGGGGTAGTATGCAGTAATCCGCCAATACTGTCGATATCCATTCGTCCAGAAAGATATTCATATGAAATTATTCGGGATACATATGAATTCGTTGTAAATATTCCATGTATAAAACAGGTAATGGCAACAGACTGGTGCGGAGTGGTTTCTGGACGAAAAATTGATAAGTTTAAAGCTACAGGATTAACTCCTGCTCCTGCTATTAAAGTTCAATGTCCTATTGTTTTGGAATGCCCGATTAATATTGAATGTAAAGTCAGACAAACATTAAAACTTGGTTCACATACAATGTTTTTGGCAGAAGTAGTTGCTGTACAGGTTTCTTCTGAATTATTGGATGCTAAAGGGCGGTTTTGCATAGAGAAAAGCGGTTTATTTTCATTTGCTCATGGGCAATATTTTGCATTAGGACAAAATCTTGGACACTTCGGTTTTTCAGTTCGAAAACATAAAAGAAAAAAACATCGTTAGAAAGGAAACTGAAATGAAAGTAAGACCCGCTGTTGTTATTATTAAAGATGGGAATCTACTTTTAATGAAATACAATTATAATGGTACTTTTGTTTATGGAATACCGGGCGGGAACCCTGATAATAGCGAAACTTTAGAACAGACTTTAAAAAGAGAATTAAAGGAAGAATTATCTATAGAAATAAAATTGAATAAATTGATTCTTATAGGAGAAGTTATTCTGGAGGATAGAAAAACCAGCACATTACATTGTATTTTTTCCGGTGAAATTCTTAATGGAATCCCACAAATAAATTCAAATCATACAACTTCTATAGGTGTTGAATGGATTAAATTGGATGTACTGAGCTCTTTAAATTTGTATCCAAATATTGCAGATTATTTAAAAAATATTAATCTGCCGGATAATAATATTTATATAGGTAAAATAAAACAAAAATGGTTTGATTGATTTTATCTTTAGATTAATCCTTATTATATTCTCGTTCTTTATACAATCTTTCATACAACTTTATATATTTTTCAATCATAATCTGCGTAGTAAAATTCTCTTCAATAAATTTTCTTCCTTTATTGCCAAATTCTTTTAATTTTTCTTTATTCTTAATCAATTTTAAAATACATTCTGCCAGATAAAGAGAGTCTCCGCATGGGACTAGATAGCCAGTTTCGCCATCTCTAACAATTTCAGGATTACCTCCGATTGATGTAGCTATTACCGGTTTACCAACAGCAGAAGATTCTCTAATCACTCCAGCCAGACCTTCAAAGTTGGAAACATTTACAGAAACATCAAAAGCAGAAATAATTTCCGGGATGTCTCTTCTATATCCTGTAAATACAACATTCCCTGATATTCCCAGCTCATTTGTAATTTGTTCAAGGGTTCCATTTTGTGTACCTTCTCCTACGATAATAAATTTCGCATAAGAACATTTTTTAATAACTGATTGCGCTGCTTTCAAGAATACATCATGTCCTTTGTAATCGGAATAATTCGCAATTTTACCTATTAATACATCATCAGATTTAATATTAAATTCCTGTCTGATTTTATTGCCATCAATTGCGGGATGAAACTTATTAATATCAACTCCGCTGTAAATAACTGTAATTTTTTGAGGAGAAACTCCGCTGTAACATAGTATTTTCTTAACAGCTTCAGATACAGCAACAATCCCATCTACCCTTTTTGAACGGTATTTATAGTATGAAAAAGGATTTTTCCTGATTTTAAAAATAACTCTTCTCGTATATATAAAAACTGTTTCAGGAAGCCATAAAGAAGCAATAAAACCAAGAGTATGCGCTTTTGAGTGATGTGCATGAATTATATCAATTTTGTTTTTTCTAACAAATTTTATGATTTCCCTTATTGTTTTAATATCAATTTCTTTATGCATATCAAATACTATAGGGACTATATCTTTATCTCCCTCTGCATATTTGAATAATCTGCTTTTTGAATTACATCCAATAAATATTTCATGCCCTTTTTCAACCAGACCTTTTGTGAGCAGAACTAACTGTTCAATTCCTCCGCTCCATGAACAGGCATCTGTTAACTCTAAAATTCTCATAAAATCCTTTCTTTTTTTGTCATTTAGTAAACAAAGAGCATATATCTGCCAGAGGAGCATTAGAATATGCAAATAATCTAATAGCAAACCACCAATTTCCGCGCGGCCAGACTTTAATTCTTTTTAGCGACCAGATATCTTTTTCATTTTTATTTGCTCCTTTTAAGGTAGTAAGAGCACCTTTATATCCAGCACTTTTTGCAATATTTATGTTTAAATTATTATATTTTCCAAACGGCCATGCAATAAAATGAGATTTTATCCCTAAATTTTTCTCAAGCAGTGTTCTGGATATTATTAATTCCCTTCTTATCCGTTCTGTTTGTTTATATTGATCTTCATAATATTCATTTAATTTATATTTTTTCTTATATTCAATCACCTGCTCTTTTAATATCTCTTTATAATTTTCCGGATTCTTATCGAAAAATTTCCTGCCGCCATTATTTTTTACATATTCTGCAATAAAATTTCTTAAACCCTTATCGTCAAAAAACCTTCTGGCTATCATTGCTGATGCCTGGCTGTATATTGGAATACCTGTCCTTATATCACCGCCTGTGCTAGATGCTATCTTCCATTCATTTTCATGATTAAAATCAATAATATTATTATTTATAAAATAGCTTGCATGAGTATGTGTATGAGACTGAATATCAATTAAGCCGCTATCTATCATCTGCTCCATTTCTTCCCATGTAAGAAAATATTTTATTGTGTCAAGAGGATATTTAAATGCCAGAAAATTAACTGTATTGTGGTCAGGAAATTCTGGAAGTGCTTGTTTTTTATCTCTCCCCTTCCAGACATCTTCAAGATTTGGCCGATATTTATTACGATTTTTAATATAAGAAGTAATTACAAATATGGTAGCTTTTATTTTGTATTTTTTAAGTATCGGATATGCATATACCCAGTTGTCCAGATACCCATCATCAAAAGTTACCACAACTGACTTTGATAAAAATCTTTTTTTCTTTTTTATAATATTCAACACGTCGTCAAGAAAAAGTGAATTATAGTTATTGTCATATAAATATTTCATCTGAGCTTCGAATATTTCAGGAGTTACAGAAAGTGAGTCTTTATCTATATAATTAACATGATGATATAAAAGTATAGGTATAGAGTTATACTGATTAGCATATATAAAAAGAAATAGACTTAAAATAGTTAAAATTAAACTCGATATTAAAGTTATTCTTGCTGATTTTTTCAAATAAAAAACTCCTTTCAACTCTTTGGTTTTTACAATGTAGCATATCATTTTTAATACGTCAATTACTTGTACAA
>JACRDZ010000271.1 GCA_016212735.1 Candidatus Firestoneibacteriota bacterium
ATGCCATAACTTTTTTTTCATTTTGTTTTGCTTTAATTAAAAAATCAAGAAAGCTAATTTTAATTTTTTCTGCCTTAGCTTGAAATCCCTGATAATAATGAATCGAATCCATCCCAAATAACTTTTCTTTAGCAATAACTTTTTCCAAACCTTCATTTTTTTTACAAATTCCTTCTTTTTTGTGTTGTGCATATATCCTTAAAGAACCTCCATGCGTCGGAAGCTCATCTACATCAAAAATCTCTAAATCATGTTTTTCGAAAATCATTTTAACCGTTAACAATGAAAAATATGAAAAATGTTCATGATAAATAGTATCAAATTGATTATTTTCTATTAGTTGCATTACATGAGGGAATTCCATTGAAATTATTCCATTGTCTTTTAAAACAATTTTCAATCCTTCAACAAAATCATTTATATCGGGAACATGTGCTAATACATTATTCCCAATTAATAGATCTGCTTTCTTATTTTTTTCAACAAATTTTTTTGCTAATTTTGAACAAAAAAATTCTTCAATAACATCGAGCCCCTTTTCCTTTGCTTTTTTTGCAGTATTTTTTGTGGGTTCAATTCCCAAACAAGGTATTTTTCTTTCATTAAAATATTGAAGTAAATAACCATCATTAGATGCAATTTCTATTACTAGACTATTTTGGGATAATTTAAATCTATCTATCATTTTTTCGGAATATTTTTTCGAATGTTCTAACCAGGTTGTTGAGAACGAACTAAAATATGCATATTCATTATTAAATATATCCTCAGACTTTTTATATTCGTCAATTTGTACAAGAAAGCAACTACTACAAACAAACAGCTTTAATGGAAAAAAAACTTCCGGCTCATCAAGTTGTTCTCTACTTAAAAAAGAATTTGATGTAGGAGCATTAAACAAGTTAATAAATTCATGTGTTAATTCATTACCACAAAAACGACATTTCATAGTTCTATCCCCATAAAATTATTACTGATTGGAAGATAACTGGAATCTTTTTTTGATATTTCCTTAACATCTAACATCCATTGTATTCCAAGAGCAGTATCATTAAATTTAAGACCTCTATCATGTTCTTTACTATAAAACTCTGTATGGAAATAAAGCATTTCGCAATTATCTTCTAAGGTTTGGAAACCATGCGCAAAACCCTTTGGGATAAAAATCATTTTTTGATTACCTTCACTTAATACATCCCCATACCATTTTAAAAATGTTGGAAACCCCTTACGGATATCAACAATTACATCAAAAACGGAACCTTTTATGCATTTAACAATTTTCATCTCAGTCATTGGTAAAATCTGATAATGCAGTCCTCTTATGGTTCCTTTTTGCCTTGTAATGGATTGATTAATTTGCACAATTTCAGATTTCAAACCAATTTTTACGAATTCTTTTTTGCAAAACAATCTTGCAAATGATCCTCTTTCATCAATAACAGGTTCTGGATCAATAATATATGCATCTTCTAGAAAAATGGGAACAAATTTCATTTGTTATTTTATTCCTCTATTTCATTTACATATGAATCTAATTGATTTACAGTAATAACTTTATTATTTTCATAAAATTCTTTATACCATTCAACAGTTTTTTCACTTGTTTTTTTAATATTCCAAATATTTTTGCATTTAAGTTTTGTGTATGCTTTTGAAGAATCTAACTTTAAAAAGTTTGCTTCATGTAAATTTATATTATTCTGTTTTATTTCATAATCAAATTTGTCCCAGGAATTTTTTATCATTTTAACAATGTCTTCAACAGCAACATTTTCATTGGAAGTAGGCCCAAAATTCCATGCCTCCGCAAATTCTTTTTTATTTTCTAATAATTTTTGGCCAACTTTTAAATAACCGAATAACGGATCTAATACATGTTGCCATGGACGAATTGAATTTGGATTTCTGATAACAACCTTCTCTTTTTTATGAATAGAACGCATAATATCAGGTATTAATCTATCTTCTGCCCAATCACCACCGCCAATTACATTTCCCGATCTACAACTTGCTAGTAATACATTATGAGATTTACCATATTCATTAAGATTAAAAAATGAATTACGATAACTATTTGTTATTAATTCTGCACATGCTTTGCTCGCACTATAAGGATCATTACCGCCAAGTGGTTCATTTTCTCGATATCCCCATAGCCACTCTTTATTTTCATAGCATTTATCACTGGTAATATTAACAATTGCTTTTACGGATTCTGTTATTCTTGAAGCTTCAAAAATATTTATTGTTCCCATTAAATTTGTCTCAAAAGTTTCAATGGGATTTTTATATGATCGCCGTACAAGTGATTGTGCTGCCAGATGAAAAATCACATCTGGATTATAACTGCTAAAAACTTCTTTTATTTTTTTCGGATCTCTCACATCACCAATTATTGAATTAATATCCATATTCAATAAATCAAAATGATTCGTTTCCGTTATAGAATTAAGTGAATAACCAATAACTTTTGCACCTAACATATTTAACCATAAAGCAAGCCATGAACCTTTGAATCCTGTATGACCGGTTATTAAAACTGTTTTATCTTTATAAATATTATTAAATAGTATTTTCATATTTTACCATATTTTCCATGATGCTTTATTTTCATTCCAAATCCTATTTAAATACTCCACGTCTCTAATTGTATCCATGCAAGCCCAAAATCCTTTATGTTTATAAACCATAAGTTGTCCGTCTTGTGCAATCTTTTCTAATGCTCCTATTTCTAAATCGCAATTGTCATTATCATCTAAATAATTAAAAATTTCTTTTTCAAATACGAAAAAACCACCATTTATTAAGCCCGAACTATTTTGTGGTTTTTCACAAAAACTTTCAACTTTATCTCCTATTATTTTCAATTCACCAAATCGTGATGTAGGATTAATCCCTGTTACTGTAGCTATTTTCCCGTGACTATTATGAAATTTCAGTAAATCATTAATATCTATATTTGAAATACCATCTCCATAAGTCAGCATAAATCGATTACTTTTAACAAACTTTGCCAATCTTTTCAAACGTGCACCTTTAAGAGCATGCTCTCCGGTATCAACCATAGTGATATTCCAACCTGATTCGTCGTGGCATTGATGTACTGTTAATTCTCTAGGATGCCCCAATTTAACTGTAACTGCAGTGTTCATAAGTTCATAATGATAAAAATAATCTTTTATCATCTCACCTTTATAACCAAGTCCAAGGATGAAATTATTATAACCATATTTTCCATATAACTTCATAATATGCCACAAAATTGGACGATTACCTATATTTACCATTGGTTTTGGACGAAATTCTGTTTCTTCACGCAATCGAGTTCCCAATCCACCGCATAAAATTACAATATCCATATTTTACCTTTCATAAAAATTTTATTTTTGTCTATTTTTTAATAAAGTAAATACTTCATTATCAGATTGAATTGTTGGAAGCAGTGTTTGTAATTTTTGTGCGCATTCAATTAAATTATTAAAACCTATATCTTCTCCCATAACAATCATTGGCCATTTCTTTTTCGGTATTACAAATTTTTTGAATTTTTTATTAATATTAACTATATTGCGACCAATATTATATATTATTTTTTTAATTTTTTGTTTAAAAATTACTGATTGAACTTTTGTTTTTATACTATCCGGTTGTTTTTGTAAAACTGTCCAAAATTCACTAAGGTCTAAATTAACATCAAAACCCCTATTCTCAAATTCAATTATTTCATTATAATAATAAATAAAATAATTTTCCCAAGATAAATCAAATTCATTTAAATTATCAAAAAATACCTTTTTTGATCTTAACAATGCTTCTGCTCTCCAATTAATATTGTATATTCCATTTAATGGAACATTTTTCCACATCCATTCCAGTTCTGTCTTAAATTTAACATCACGATTATTATACATAGACCTTTCATTTTTATTGCTTAAGAAACCGCTTACAGCTAAAATCTCATCAAGATAATAAAATTTATCAGTTAAGCTTAAAAACATTGTAGTAGCTGAAAACTCAAATCCCGGACCATTAAAAAAATAACCATTCTTTTTAATAATTTGTTCAATAATTTTTCGCGAAAAGCATGCATTAATTATTAGAGGATTTAGTCCTCCGAAATCAAGCATATATCTTTTTTTTATTTCTTTTTTAGTTTCAGCTTCGAAAATTTTACGAGTGAATGGACGTATTAATGCTGAATTATATGCTACATTTGGTAAATTCATGGTGCCGCCATAATATGTCGCTAATTCAAATTGGATTAAATCAGGTTTATATTGATTAATCACAGTGGCTAATTTTGAAAGATAAAAAGGAATGCATGCATCATCATCTGCTATAAAACAAACATATTCACCTTTTGCTTGTAGTAATGCAAATTCCCAACTTTTATCAACTTGCAACAAATTATTTGTACATGCATAAACAATTTTTTTATTATTGAATTGTTTAACTATCGGTTCAGCACTATGATTAGAAGAGTTATCACTGACAATAATCTCAAAATCATCGAAATCTTGATCAACAGCACTTTGTATTGCACTTTTTAATAAATCGGGATGATTACACGTTGGGATAACTATAGAAAAAAGCGGCATATTAATTAACTCCTCTTATAAACATTATATTATTATAATTAGATTATAATTAGCTATATTTTTTTGTCTCAAAATAAATAGAAAATATTATATTATAAATTTTCAAGAATATCATTTTAACAAGTTTAAGATGAAAAAATTTTTGTAATACAATCCCATTCTTTATTGCTCTATTTTTTTTAATTTTCAATTCTATATCAATATTATATTTTATAGCTTCTTCTCTTAATCTTTCTGTTAATGTATTCCCTATGTGTAAAATATAACGTTCAGTACATGAAAGACGCAACAAATTATTTTCTATAATTTTTTTATCGAATTGAGCTGTTGCTTTACCAAGATAACTAAAACAAGACAATGGTAAAAAATTTCTAATTAATGAAGGCTTTATTAAAAATTGAAAATGTGATGCATGAAGGTACGCTTCGACCCCATTACATTTTAATAAAACATCTGTATAGTCCATAGGAAAAGTAGCTTGATATTCCTTTAAGGAAAGTCCCAATCCTTCGGCATATTCATTTTGAAATTCCTTAGAAATATATTTGCCTTTCTTAATTTCAATAGTTGAATCACTTTCAAGCAATTGCATCATTTTTGAATTAAATGATACATCAGGACTTTGTATGGGGCATGAAGTAACCATTCCAACATTAGGGAATGCTTCATAAATATGCAATGCTGCCGATAACCATCCAGGATAAAAAAATACATCTGAATCGGTATAAACAACATATTCACTATTAGTAATACCAAAAATCCAATTCCATGCACCTGCTTTACCTAAATTTTCAATGGATAAATGAAGATGTTGAATTTTTTTATTTTCTTTAAGTTCTAATAAATATTTAATAACAGAATCACAGCTTCCATTATCAAAAATATAAAGGTCATAAGGTAAATCAGTATTTTGTAAAATACTCCCAATGCAAAGCTTTAAAACTTCTAAGCTTTCACTGTGATATCCTTCTAAAATAGGGATATAACATAACACAGCTATTATTATTTTTTTTTGTTGAACTGGTTCATTTGATACTGATTTTACTGGATTTGAACCCACTCTCATCGAATTATATCCTATATATTATTTCATAAACCAAACATTTTTCATTCTATCATTGTGAAATTTAGGATTGAAACAAAACAAATCCGAACTTTCTTTCGGTAAATCAGAAATTCTCTCTAATTTCATGACATTTAAGCTCATTCTAGGTGCGACAAAAATAACATAACCTAAATTAGATAAAAACAAATGCATATCAGAATAATTTATTTCATAATCTTGATATAATTGTGATACTTCTACTATTAGTACCGGTGGATTTGCGCCAGATAAAATATTTTTTGATCCTTTTAAAACATTAAACTCAGGACCATCAACATCTATCTTTATCAAATTAAATATTAAGTTGTTTTCTTTTGAATATTCATCAAGCGTAATCATTGATACATTGATAATTTTATCTTCTGAAATTAAAGAATCATCCTTTTTCTGTTTTTTAGTTATTTCAAAAGCTCCGTATGCCATTGGACCCGAAGATGGTCGCCTGAATTGCAAAGTTGATTTTTTTTCACCTACCGCACAATTATTTAAAATTGTATTAGTTAAATTATTTTTTTCTTTTGCTTCTTTCAAATTATAAAAATTATAAATATCAGGTTCAAAACTATGAACTTTACCTTTTTCACCTACTAATTTAGCTGATACAACCGTAACCATTCCTACTTGTGCTCCAACATCAGCAACAACATCTCCATCTTTTAAATATTCTTTAAGAAATTGCTCTACTTCTATCTCATGGGTTCCATTAAGAGACATTTTTTTCCAATTTCGTTCCCTTAAATCAGCAAAAATAGTTATGCCACAATTCAAATCGACTGAAACTTTTTTAAGGAATATTCCAGCTAAGAATTCACCTAGTCTTTCACCGGCTGTTCCATATCGTTGAATTTTAGTTATAAAACGATCTATAATTCTAATCCAAACTTTAACTCCACTCTTCATTATTACTCCTTTAGATTTTGATGTGACCATGAATGATGAACTAAGAAAATACCATGCTTTGAATTTGGATATTTACTACTCCCAAAAAAATCTCCCTCAATTACATTAAAGTTACCTACATCGCTTACAGCATCTGCTAACTCTCCTGAAACTTCTGCGTATATACCAAATGAATATAAACCTGAAAAAAATGGAACTTCCGGTAATTCACAAATAAAATATCCTTCAGATGAAATTTCCTGAAATTCATTCCCACTTAAATAATTCCAAAAAGTACATATTTTAATCCCTGTTGAATTGGTAATAGCAATAGCAATAGAAATATTTTTTGGTAATTGTTTTTCTTTAGATTTATATTTAAAATAGAATTTAATTTTTTGTCCGGAACTAACAGTATCAACTGGATTTCCATGCTCATCTAAAATTTTGCAATCAATAAAACAAATCTTCCCATTTCCGCTACGATCTTTTCTTTCAGATAATGGAATAGATAAAAGACTTTGAGCAGAAGATAGATAATTAGTTATTACTTCATCGGAGGAACTAAATAATTTCAATTTACCTTGTTCCATTAAACAACATTTTGAAGTTAATGATGCGATTGCAGCCATATTATGACTTACAAATAATACTGTTCTGCCATTCTGTCCAACTTCCTTCATTTTATTCAAACATTTTCTTTGAAATGCTGCATCACCAACAGCCAACACCTCATCAACCAATAATATTTCAGATTCTAAATGTGCTGCTACGGCAAAAGCCAAACGTAAATACATACCAGATGAATATCTTTTAACAGGTGTATCTAAAAATTTTTCGACCTCTGCATAAGAAACTATTTCATCAAATTTTTTTCTAATTTCTATTTTATTCATACCTAAAATGGCACCGTTAAGATAAATATTTTCTCTTCCGGTAAGCTCAGGATGGAACCCTGTTCCAACTTCAAGTAAACTTGAAATCCTCCCTTTAATTTTAATCCTTCCGGTTGTAGGATCTGTTATTCTGCTCAATATTTTTAATAGTGTGGATTTACCAGCTCCATTTCTTCCGATAATTCCAATTCGTTCACCTTGTTCTATTTCAAAATTTATATCTTTGAGTGCCCAAAAATCTTCTTTAGTAGATTTTTTTTGCGAATCACTTAAGCTTTTCAAAGGATTAAAAATACGTTTCCCTACATTTTTAAATTTTTCGGTAATAATATCCCTAAGTGCAACATAACGATATCCTTGTCCTTGATGACCGATAACATATTTTTTACTCAAATTTTCAACTACAATTACTGACATTTAACAACCTCTTCTTTTATAAATTTATTTTAAACTATTTTATATATACAACATTTCAACAATTAAATAACATCGGCAAACGCTTTCTCCATTTTACGAAAATATTTAAACCCAAAAATCAGCAATATTAAACTCATAATAATAGAACTTAATAATCCTGGTAAATAAAGAGGAATATTTTCTCCCAAAATTGCCCATCTAAATCCATCTATCACACCTACCATTGGATTAAGACAATATAACAATTTCCACTTTTCCGGTACAATTGAAGTACTAAAACCTACAGGTGAAATATAGAGACCAAATTGAACAATAAATGGAATAATATATCGAAAGTCTCGATATTTAACATTTAAAGCAGATATTAAAAAACCTGTACCTAGAGCAACAAATAGAGCAAGACATAAAAACAATGGAATTGTTACAATTCTCCAATTAGGAAAAAATTTATACCAAAACATTAAACCTATATAAATAATCAATGAAATAAAAAAATCTA
>JACRDZ010000278.1 GCA_016212735.1 Candidatus Firestoneibacteriota bacterium
AGGAGAAATTATTATAAATGATACAAATTGTATTGATACTTCCTTCCCAAAATTTATACAGATTTTAAAAAATTTATCATGTTAAGATTTTATATTAAGAGATATTACCTTTAATTACAAATAAACATTATATTTAAAAACCTAAATAAAATATCGACATAAAATTTCAACTATACTTGCAATAAATTTAAATATATGTTAATATTATTTTTTCAAAAAGAGGATAGAATATGCAAACTCCAATACATCCTATTAATCCAAAAATGTTTGATTTTCTTGATATAAAACCATCTGCCTATCTTGTTGCGGATTTATCAGGAGAAATTGTTTACTGTAATGATAATTTTGCAAAAAACTTTAAGCTTAATAAAAGAAATGTTCTACAGCATCTTCTTACAGAATTTTTTATTCAATCAGACGGATATACAGCTCTTCCTTTTTATAGCTTGCAAAAAGGTCTTATAAATACGGAATCTTTTGAACTTGATGCCTGTATAAAAACCGGTGATTCAAAAATACAGTCTGTAAAATTAATCGTTAAGAAACTTTCACGTGAAAATCATAATTTTCTTTCAGTAAAAGTTGCATTAAATACCAATCAGACTATTTCAGATAAAGACAAATTAAATCTTATTAACAAAGCACAGTCATTACATGGCAATATTGATGAAGTGCTTTTCAAGTCAGCATCTCTAATTTATGAACAATTAAATGGTTATTTCATTATAATAAAAACAAAAATACCTCAAGGTCTTCTTTTTAAATGCGGCTATAATTTACCATCTGATATTGGGGAACAAAAAATTGAAAATCTGGAAAACAGTATTTGCAAACCTATTTTTTCGATAAAGAAACCTCTTATTTTATCTAATATTTTGAGTATTCAACCTAAAATTAATGATCCTCTTGTAATTAATTATAAAATTAACTCATTTTTAGGTGTACCGATTTTTAATCATAATCAGGAAGTTATAGGGATTATAGCACTTTACGATATTCTTGACAGAGCGTTTGGACCTAAAGATATAAAAGTAATGACTATTTTTGCAAACAGAATAGCAGAAGAATTAAACCTCGAAAAAACAAAAAATATATTAAAAGAAACTTCTATACAAAAAGATGATAAAGTTGCATCCAAATTCAGTCCGATTAAAGATGTTGAAGGTTTTGTAAAAAAAGTTTCCGGGGTTGATATGAAACATATTGATGTAAAATCCGGACAAACAAAAAGTCCAGTTACACCTATCCCACCTTCTGATAAAAAAATTTTCTCACAGCCTCCACCGATCGAGACAGCAAATAATCAAATATCTTCCGCACCTAAAATAGATTCAAAACCGGGAGTATCTTCTGCTGTTAATTATAAAATCATTCCGGATTATATTGTTAACTGGGATGGAGTCAAAGATTTACCTGAAATACCAATACATAACATCGACAAATTTACAAATATTGCAGAAAATGAAGGACTTGCTGTTGGTTTCGTTCATGATAATAAATTAATTTTTGCTAATAAAAATTTTATTAATTTAGAAAGATGTACAATTGATAAAATGTATCAGGAATTGAATGATAATAATTTGCTATCTACTTCAAAACTCCTGGAGGAAGAGAAAAAAAATCCAGAATTGAATGAAAAAGATTTAATTGAACACTATATTGTTAAAATGACTTCACCTCAAGGTGAAGTTTTCACAGGAGATATTTCTGCAAGTATAATTACTTTAGACCAAATGGATGTTCTGGAAATAATTGTTTCCAGAAGAAACGCAGTTCTTTCAACTATGATGGGATATATGGGAGTACCTTTTGCCGCAATGTTCCGCAAAAACGCAGATAAAAATACTGTAATAAAAAATAAAATATCTAAAGAATTAAAAGACTTATCACAGATTTATTTCAGGAAAATAGTAGATGTTATTTTTACAATTACCAGAAAAGAAGCCTTAATATCTTAACCCGAATTGCTTCTTTTTAATCCTTTATAGCACCATTTCTTATCCATTGACGTATAATTTCTATTTCTTCTTTGTATACTTTAGCTCTTTCTAAAGAAACTCCGCATATCAGTGTCCCTTCCAAACGATTAATGAGTAGGCTTTTCTCTGGATAACCAGGTTTGATTCTGTAGCGATCCGGATATAGCTTACTATGTATATTTACAAGATTATTATAAGCTTCCCCATATGAAAGATTTAAATTACCGGATTTTTGATAATATACAGATGAATGGCATGTGTATAAAGCACACTTTTTTCTAAAAAATATCTTTTCTATTGATGAATATTTTGGCTCCATTTTTTGAGGCTTATTATTATTGCACGAATAAAAAAATGTCACTAAAATAAAAATATAATAAAATTTATTTATATTCATCTCTATTTATGGATATCTCTTTAAAATAAGAACTGCATTTTGTCCGCCAAAACCAAAAGAATTAGTCATTACAATGTTTAGCTTTTTATCACGTGCTTTATTCGGGACATAATCTAAATCACATTCAGGATCCGGGATTTCATAATTTATAGTAGGTGGGATAATCCCGTCAAAAAGAGCCATAGCACATATTATTACTTCAACTGTTCCAGTTGCATTTATTAAATGTCCTGTCATAGATTTTGTAGAACTTACTGCAACTTTGTATGCATGATTCTTTAATACGCTTTTTATTGCTATAGTTTCTACTTTATCATTCATAGGAGTAGAAGTCCCATGTGCATTAATATAATCTATTTTATCAGGAGAAATATTTGCATCTTTAATTGCTCTTTCTATTGCCAGAATTGCACCAACTCCGTTAGAATCAGGCGCAGCAATATGAAAAGCATCACAGCTTGTTCCATATCCTATAAGTTCAGCATAAATCCTGGCATTTCTTTTACGAGCATAATTCAGTTCTTCTAATATAACTATACCTGCACCTTCGCTCATAACGAATCCATCACGGTTTAAATCAAATGGACGGCTGGCTTTTTGCGGTTCATCATTTCTTGTAGAAAGAGCACGTACCGCACAAAATCCTGAAAAACCTAATGGAAAAAGCGTACCTTCTGTTCCACCGCAAATCATAACATCTGCTTCATTATATTGAATCTTTCTAAATGCTTCCCCTACGGAATGAGTTCCTGTTGCGCATGCACTCTCTATCCCCATGCTTGGACCTTTAAATCCAAATTTTATACTAACACTTGCAGCAGCCATATTAGGTATACTTGTTGGTACAAATGTTGCTGATACTCCTTTTACACCCTTTTGTTCCAGATTTTTTTCTTCTATAACAACTTTTTCCAGATCCCCCATTCCTGCGCCAATAATTGTTCCAATTCTATGCTTATCGACTACATTAAGGTCAAGACCCGAATTCTTCACGGCAAGTTCACTTGCAGCAAGGGCATATTGAAGGAATAGTCCCATTCTTTTAACATCTTTTTTATCAATAGTTTTATATTCAAGAGGATTAAAATTTTTAACTTCCCCTGCAATCTGAGTTGGAAAAGCAGAAACATCAAATTTTTTTATTTTATCTATCCCGGATATCCCAAGACATATTTTACGCCATAGCTCTTTAGAGGAATTTCCCAAAGGAGTAATTGCACCTGATCCAGTAATTACAACTCTTCGTCTCTCCATATCTCTCCTGCATTTATACTTATTTTATAAAAACAATGCTATTATATTATTGTTTTATTAAAAATTGTCAAGAAATAATTATTATTTAATTCTTTTTTCAATATTACTAATTATTTCATTTTTTGTCTCAGAATCTATTAAATCAGATGATTTTAAAAGAGTAATAGTTTCTTCTGTCCCATTACTACTTAGAATTTCTAAAGCTAATTTAACTGGATGTGGATTTGGATTCGACTCAACAACTTTGACCAATGATTTAAAAGAAATTCCTGTAGTATCAAATTCCTCAATTACTTTATAAACTGGATCAGGTACATTTCCTTTTTTCTTTTCCAGTATTTCTGCAAGAATCGGCAATGATCTTTTTAATTTTAATTCCAGAGCGATATTTGCTGCTCCATAAACATGATCATTCATTTTAAGATAATCCAAAAAAATATTTTCTGCATTATCTCTTTCTCCAAAACGCATTAAAACTATTACTGCATTATAAGTTTCTTCAATATTTTTACTATCTTTTAAAATTTTATGTAAATATAATAGTTTATCTTCTAATTTTTCTATATTTCGTAACCGTATTTTTAAACTTGATTCGTTTGCAGCATCTCTTAATCCGTAATACGGCCATGCTTCATTTGCAGTACTGCCTCCCCAATCATTTTGTGCTAAATCTGTTAAAACCGGCAGTATACTTTCACTTCCAATGTCTCCTAATAATTTCGCTGCAAGCATAATTGGTTTATAATAATAATATTTATCAAATTCCAAAACATACAATAAACCAGGCACGGCTTCTCTCATAGTCCCAAGCTTATCCATTGCTTCAAGAGTCCTTATAATATGCACTGGCAAGCTTTTATTTTTTCCCATTAAAGATGTATCTTCGGGTAATTTATTAACGATTTCTACTAACAGTGGAACTGCTTCTTTTATACCAAGCTGCGTAAAAATTTCGATAAAACTCCTGTCACTTTTTGGCGGATAACAATCATAATAATAAGGCTGGCATGTTTTTTTAAATTGATTTATTAATATTTCAGGTACATCTGGATCTTTGTTAGCTTCCCACAAAGTAATGGCAGAATGAATTACTAATGTACTATTTTTATCTCTAAGTAGGTTTTTGAATTTATTTAAAATATCCGGATTTTTATTTTCTGAAAAATATTTAATAGCTTGCAGTCTCTGTGAAGTATTTTGAGTTGTATCTAAAAGAGAATTTATATATTTATTTCTATTAATAACTAAAGGATCAAAAACTAAATCTTCATAATCATCCCCTTGTTTTATTGTATCATCATAATTATTAAGATAATATTTATTTTCTCTTAAAGGAGGGAATATTTCTAAAATATTTGGAAAATTTTTAAAATATGCCTGCATTTTAATTGATTTACAAGGATTTCCTGAACTGAAAATACTACTGTCCTTTATTGCAGAAGTATCAAAGATAAATATTTTCAGTCTGGTATCTTTTAAATTTCGAGAATGCAGTCTTATAGGTAATATATTTTGTTTTGATGCAAACTTAATCAATAATGTTGGAATTATCCATTTTTCAGGTTTTTTTTCATAACTTAAAGCATGAATTTTTACCAGAATGAAATAATATTTCTTATCCAAATAATCATTAATAATATTTTTACCGTTGATTCCAAGATTGTATCCCTTTTTGTCTTTTAGATACTGCAACCTAAATTCTTCATCAAAAGACGAATATATTTTTATATCTAAAATTCTAGCAGAATTCAAATCATCGTTTTTTTCTTTTTCTTCTTTATTATCTTCTACTGTACTATTTGTATCTGCAGGATCTGATATAATATAAATAGCATCTTCTAATTCAGTAAAAATATTTGCTTTAATTGTTTTAACCTGCGGTTTTTCCGGAACCGGGATAATCCATATAAATTCATCCAGAGAACCATAGAACTCACTTTGTATTATTAGAGTCTCTTCATTATTAATATTGAATATTGCTACTTTTTGCAATGGCATTAGTAATTCATTTTTTTGATTTTTAAAAAAACCGCCATCTGCATATACAATGGATAAATTAAATAGCACCAGCAGCAACATGCATACTGTTATAAATGTTAACCTCTTATATATTTTCATTTTCAATTGGTTGTAACTTTTTTAAATTTGATTTTTAATTTACCCCATTGTTCAACTTGTTCCACATTTTTTGGTAATGGGACAAAAATCCAGGATTTCATATATTGAATTGCAATACTTTCAAGATGTGTATCCCCTTTAATTACCGGAATAACTTCTCTAACTCTGCCATTTGGAAGAACGAAAAATTTAACTTCTATTTCTATGTCTTTATCCAATTCAATTTCAGGTGATTTTGGTTCATGAAGTACCTGACGGTTACCTATTGTACCACCTAATGAACTATATTGACTAATAGGTAATGGTTCTTCTTTTGTAAT
>JACRDZ010000273.1 GCA_016212735.1 Candidatus Firestoneibacteriota bacterium
AAAATGCAATTTTTTAAAAAAGACAAAACAGCATTGATTCAATTAGGGATAGATTTGTTAGTAATTAATCATCTTAAACCATATCCAACATGGAAATCATATAAACCATTAATTTTGGATAATCTAAATAAATACAATGATCTTGCAAAACCTAAAGGATTAAAAAGAATTGGATTAAGATATATTAATAAAATAGACATTTCTGAAATATCAGCAAATATGGCTGATTATTTTAATTATTATCCAAATTTACCTAAAGATTTACCGCAAGTACATGAATCATTTAACACACAAATAGGTATACCTTATGAACAAAATAGAGATATGATGTTTTTGAATTTTAACAGTATTTTAACTGATAAACAAGATGCAATTTCATTTCTGCTAGATTTAGATTATAGCATGAGAATGCCAGGAAAAGTGAATTTTAATGAAATTGATGATTGGCTTGAAAAAGCACATAATGTAATTGAAAATACTTTTGAATCGTGTATAACAAATAAATTAAGAACACTATTCGGAGAGGTGGAATAAATGCTACAAATTCAAGAATCAAATAATTTTGTAGAAAAATTTATCATCCCTTCATATTTTTTATTAGAAGATGAAAATCAGAATTATTTTATTAATATTAATAATTCTATACGTATAAACGAAGGAAATTCAATCTTTTTAAAAACATTTGAAGATATAAAAATTTTAAAGATACAATATTCTTTTAAAGAAGAAAAAGAGATTGAAATTTTCTTGGATAATAATAAATTTCTTATTGAAATCTTAATTGAAGCTAAAAATAAAATAATTAATATATTTAGACAAAATGTTGAATTGCTTTTAGAATTGCACAAAGATTATGAAGAAGATTTTGAAGAACTATTTATTATAATTAAGGCTTTTTATTCTCCAGAAGAAATGATTACTTTAGCAAATAAATTAGACGAAGCCTGGTTTTTAAATAGAATGGATGATACAAAAGGTAAACTTAATATAACTGTGGAATCTTTATGAGTTTTAATTGGCAAGAATATATTACTTTAGCAAATAATTTAATAAAAAATCCGTGTTCTGGAAACGAAGAATCATATTATCGTTCTGCAATAAGTCGTGCATATTATGGTGTTTTTGGTATTGCAAAAATGTTTGTAATTAAGTCAGGAGTTTCGCTCCCTCCTCAAAACACACATCAATTTTTAATAAATAATTATAAAAATTCATCTGATAGTGTAAGAAAAAAGATTGGTAAAAATTTAGATTCATTACGAAGAGATAGAAATAAAGCGGATTATGAAGATAATATTTCTCTAAATTTTAAATATGCTGAAACGTCTTATAAAAATGCAGAACAAATTTTAAAAGATTTAAAAAATATAGGCGCTATTTAATTTTAAAAAACGCAGAGAATTTCCTCTCATTTTTATTAATAATACATATTATTTAAAAAAATATTAATTTTATTAAAAAAAAATTTGTCGAAATATAATTATATAAAGTCATTTTAATATAAAATTAAAATACTAAATTAGGACATCGATATGCCTATAAAAGATTTACACAAAAAACCTTTTTCAGATGAAACTATAACAAAGCTTGAAATATTTGAATCATATCTAAAATTGTGGCTGCCTGTATTTATCCAAAGTCAATATTTTTCTGAAGCTGTTATTTGCGACTTTTTTGCTGGAAAAGGATATGATTCCAATGGTATCCCTGGTAGCCCCTTAAGAATATTGAATATTATAATGAAGATTTTCAAAAGATATTTGATCAAAAAAAATCTGAATTGAAAGCTACCGCAAATTTAATTTTTCTCGATCAAAATGGTATAAAACATATAACTCAAACAGTATTTAAAACACTAGATAGTTTTAAAACAACAGATTTTATTTTTTTTATAGCATCATCATTTTTTAACAGGTTTGGAGATACAGAAGTATTTAAGGATGTCTTTCCTGATTTAAATGCAAATGAATTTAATAATAAACCTTATTCTGATATTCATAGAACTATATTGGAATATTATAAAAAGCAACTTCCAGTGAATAGTCAGACAAAGTTGTATCCTTTTACAATAAAAAAGAATCAAAATATTTACGGCCTTATTTTTGGTACCAAACATGTTTTAGGTATAGAAAAATTTTTACGAATTGCCTGGGATAAAAATAGTATCAATGGCGAAGCGAATTTCGATATTGATGAAGATAGTGATCCACAGCTGGTATTATTTTCAAAAATCAGCTACAATAAATGTTATAAAGATAAAGAAATAATAAATTTTAAGGTCATAAAAAATGAAAAGAACTAAAATCGAATGGACAGAATCTACATGGAATCCGGTTACAGGATGTAATAAAATAAGTCCCGGATGCGCAAAATGTTATGCGGAAAGAATGGCAAAACGATTATATGCGATGGGGCAGCCTAACTACAGAGATGGTTTTGAAGTAACATTGCATCCTCATACACTTGCATTACCGCTTCATTGGAAAAAGCCGCAGACAGTTTTTGTGAACTCAATGAGTGATTTATTTCATGAAAAAGTCATAAAAAATTTTATCGCACAAATTTTTAGAACTATGAGACAGGCACATTGGCATACTTTTCAAATTCTTACAAAACGAGCAGAAAGATTATCAGAATTGGATAATGAATTATCATGGCAGAAAAATATCTGGATGGGTGTCAGCGTTGAGAGCTCCGATTATAAACACCGTATTGATTTGCTAACAAAAACCAGAGCGCACATTAAATTTATTTCATTTGAACCACTTATTGAAGATGTTGGGGAATTAAATCTAAAGGATATTGATTGGGTTATAGTCGGAGGAGAATCAGGCCCAGGTTCAAGATCAATGTCAGCAGAATGGGTAGCAAATATTAAAGAACAATGTATTCAACAAAATATACCGTTTTTCTTTAAACAATGGGGTGGCGTTAATAAAAAGAAAAGAGGAAGACTTCTGGATGGCAGAACATGGGACGAAATGCCCGAGATTAGATAATTCTAATCTATCTCCCAGATGAAATAACCGTTGCCAGCGCCAATATCCTATGCCATCTGCAAAAATGTCAGACAAACATTCAAGACAATAGGTGTCAGACAGGAATGTCTGACCTACCTGATATTCAGCCGCTGGTAGAAAAAATCAAATCCGAAAAAAAGGGATAGCTTGTTAATAACGAAATATTTTCCAAAATATGCTCAAATTACTAATTTGACGTATGTTTTTGAGAAAAGTTCTCAAAAAATAGCTTGATTTTCATGAAAAAGTAGGTTATATTTAAAATAAAGATAATTCAAACCATAAAAAGGATAAATCAATGTTACTTCAATTTACAGTTGGAAATTTTTTGTCTTTTAATGATCCTGTTACTTTAAGTATGGTAGCTTCGTCAATTAAAGAGCATGAAAATACAAATTTATTTGTTGAAAATAAAATAAAGCTGCTTAAAAGTGCTGCGATTTATGGAGCTAATGCAAGCGGTAAAAGCAATCTAATTAAAGCATTAAGTTTTATGAAAAAATTTGTATTCATTTCATCAAAGGAAACACAAGCTACAGAAGAAATTGAAATTGCCAATTTTAAATTAAGTACAGAAACAGATAACAAACCATCTTTTTTTGAGATTGTTTTTATTAATGAAAATATTATATATAGATATGGTTTTGAAGCAGATAAAAAAAATATTCAAAAAGAATGGTTATTTCAAACCGGTTCAGGACGTGAAGCTAAACTTTTCAAAAGAGAAAAAAATAATTTTGAATTAGGTTCTTATTTTAAAGAAGGGGAAGGGAAAGAAAATATTACAAGAAATAATGCACTCTTCTTATCAGTAGTGGCGCAATTTAATGGAGAAATTTCTAAGAAAATTTTAGAGTGGTTTGCAAAACTTAAAATTATTTCCGGATTAAATGAAGGATATAGTGGTTTTACAATTGATAAAATTAAAGAACCAGAATTTAAAAATAAAATTTTAAATTTTTTAAAAATTGCTGATTTAGGAATAGAAGATATAAATTCAACAGAAACAAAAATAAGTCCTGAAAGCTTACCCCAAAATACACCAGAATTTTTAAAAACTAGTGCACTTAAAGACGAGTTGAAAAATGTAGAAATTAATACTTTTCATAAAAAATATAATTCTGATAAAAATTTTTTATTACTAGAAAAGTTTGATCTGGAAAACGAAGAATCAGAAGGAACAAAGAAATTTTTTGCTATTTCTGCGCCTATTATAGATACATTAATGCGAGGATATACATTAATAATTGATGAATTGGATTCAAGACTTCATCCAATACTTTCCCAGCATATAATAAATCTATTCAATTCTTCACAGAATTCCTTAAATGCCCAATTAATTTTTGCTTCTCATGATACTAATTTGCTCAATAAAGAATTCTTGAGAAGAGATCAAATCTGGTTTACAGAAAAAGATAAATATGGAGCAACGAAATTATATTCATTAGTTGAATATAAAATTGGGCTGGATAAAGTACGAAATGATTCTTTATATAGTAAAAATTATATCCTTGGAAAATACGGAGCTGTTCCTTATGTAGGTGATTTTAAATCTTTATTTAAAGGTAAGCAATGACTTCTAAACGTTTAAAAAGAAAATTCGAGAATCGTGAAGAAAGAAAAATTCTAATAGTTTGTGAAGGTGAAAAAACAGAACCGAATTATTTTAAAAAATTTCCAATAAATAATAAAGAAGTTAAAGTAGTCAACGAATTAAATAAGTTTATAGATGAAGATGAAAACGATGTTAGAGGTTAGGATTATTGAGGACGGAAAATGAGAAAAAAGTAATGATGGAAGGACAATAATATCAACTTAAAGAGGTTTATGTGGTATTATATGATTAATTAAAAATACATTTACAAAAAAACATATTCCATTTGTTGCAAAAAAAATAGTGGAGAGATCATGAAATGACAATAAATAATATAAACTCAACAGTTTCAAAGGAAGAAATAAATAAAATTATAAAAGCAGAACATCATGATGCACATCAGATAATGGGGATACATCCTGTTAAAATAGATAATAACGATGCTTTTGCTGTGCGTTCTTTTTATCCTTATGCAAAAAGCATTAAAGTTAAAAATCTGGATAATTCAGAGATATATCAAATGCAAAAAATATCTCCTGCGGGATTTTTTGAAGCTGTGATTTTAACACAAAATCAATTTACATACGAACTTGTAATTGAATCTTACGAAGGCAATACAGAAACTAAAAAAGATCCATATACTTTTCTGCCAACTATAAGTGATTATGATCTTCATCTTTTTAATGAAGGGAATCATTTTTTTATTTATAACAAACTTGGTGCTCATGTAACAAATATAAATAATGTTAATGGGGTAACCTTTGCTGTATGGGCTCCAAACGCAGTTAGAGTGAGCGTTATAGGGGAGTTTAACTGCTGGGACGGCAGAGTGCATATGATGCATATTCTTGGAAATTCAGGTGTATGGGAAATATTTATTCCAGAAATTAATTATGGATCTATATATAAATTTGAGATTCTTACAAAAACTGGAAGTATTTTAGTGAAATCAGATCCTTATTCTTTATATAGTGAAGTGCGTCCGAAAACTGCATCCTGTGTATATAATATAGACAAATATATATGGCAGGATTCAGAATGGATGGACAAAAGACAGAGAGTAAATCCACTGAATAAACCTGTAAATATTTATGAAGTACATCTTGGTTCCTGGATGAGAGTCCCTGAAGAAAATCATAGATTTCTGACGTATCGTGAACTTGCAGAACGTTTAGTATCTTATGTGCTTGAAATGGGATATACTCATATTGAACTTCTTCCTATAGCAGAGCATCCGCTGGACAGATCCTGGGGATATCAGGTTACAGGTTATTACAGTCCAACTAGCAGGTTTGGTACCCCGGACGATTTTATGTATTTTGTTGATTATTGCCATAAAAATAATATTGGAGTAATTGTAGACTGGGTCCCTGCGCATTTTCCAAAAGACGGACACAGCCTGATCAGATTTGACGGAACATGTATTTATGAACACGAAGATCCAAAACGCGGAGAGCATTCAGAGTGGGGGACACTAATTTTTAATTACGGCAGGCATGAAGTAAAAAACTTTCTTATAGCAAATGCTATGTTCTGGTTTGATAAATATCATATTGATGGTATTCGTGTTGATGCTGTTGCTTCAATGCTTTATCTGGATTATAGCAGAAAAGAAGGAGAATGGATACCAAATGCTTTCGGCGGCAGAGAGAATCTTGAAGCTATTGATTTTCTTCAGCAATTAAACATAATATTATATAAATATTTTCCTGGAATTATAACTCTAGCTGAAGAATCAACAGCATGGCCGGGAGTTTCACATCCGACATATGCCGGAGGATTGGGATTCGGCATGAAATGGAATATGGGATGGATGCACGATATTCTGGAATATTTTACAAAAGATACTATATTTAGAAAATATCATCATCAGAATCTTACATTTACTTTATTATATGCTTTTCATGAAAATTTTATTCTTCCTATATCTCATGATGAAGTGGTTCACGGAAAACGCGCTCTATTGGATAAAATGCCGGGTGATTTCTGGCAAAAATTTTCCAATCTGCGGCTTTTATTTTCTTATATGTATGGACAGCCTGGGAAAAAACTTACTTTTATGGGAGGAGAAATAGGACAGTGGTATGAATGGAATTTTGATGAAAGCATACACTGGCATCTCTTAGAGCATCTTCCTCACAAAAAATTACAAAAATTCGTTCGGGATTTAAATTTCTTATATAGAAACGAATCTGCTTTATGGGAAAATGATTTTGAATACACAGGATTTGAGTGGATTGATTTCTCTGATAGTTCTTCCAGTATCGTATCTTTTATACGTAAAGGGAAAAATAATAATGTCCCGATAATTATGGTTTTTAATTTTACTCCTGTTCCAAGATATGACTATTGCATTGGTGTCCCTTATCTATGTTTTTATAAAGAAATACTTAACAGTGATTCTGATCTCTACGGAGGAAGCAATATGGGGAATTCTGGTGGAGTATGGGCTATAAATACACCTTTGCATGGACGTCCTTATTCAGTAAAACTAACACTACCGCCATTGGGAGCTTTATTTTTTAAACCAGAGATATAAAGGAGGGAAACCATGATACGTAAACCCATAGTCAGTGGCAGTTTTTATCCAGGGACAGGTTCTGCCTGCCAAAAAGCTATTGATATCTTAAATAAAAATTCAAAAAAAAGTTTACGTAAAGAAATTATTGCTGGAATTGTTCCTCATGCTGGCTGGATATTTTCCGGACAAATAGCTTTTAATGTTTTTGCAAGTATAAATTCCGTTAAGAATATGACATTTATACTTCTTGGTGCAGTACATTCCTCAGGTGTATATAAATCAGCCATTTATGGAGAAGAGTTTTGGGAAACACCTCTTGGAAAAATAAATATTGATTT
>JACRDZ010000272.1 GCA_016212735.1 Candidatus Firestoneibacteriota bacterium
ATACTATGACTTCCTCCTCCATCTAATGCTGTTATATTACTAAGCTCGAACACATTGACAGGATTAGGACGAGAAATAATTGTGCTATCACCAAGCTGTCCATTTTTATTATATCCCCATGCGCTAATTTTGTTATTATTTTTTAAAGCTAAACTATGATAACCGCCTGCTTTAATAAATACATTTGTTTTTAAATAATTATTTTTGCCAATAATTTTTAGATTATCAATATATATTTCACTTGCATTCGTTATATTTTTTACTCTTAATTCAATTTCTTTTATATATTTATTTATTAAATAATCTTTTATTCTATATAGTTCATCTGCTTTATTATCATCTTCCGGATATCTGCCGAAATTCTCTTCCTGTGCTTTTCCATCAATATATACAATACCATTTGAGCCCAAATTGCCATATAATTCCATTTCATTAAAAAATATATTTGATATATAAGTTTTTTCCATAAAATTAATTTTAAAACTTGAAACATTATCTTCCGGACTATCTTTATTTGTTGACATTCCAAATCCAAAAGCTTTTTCACTGCCAAAATTTTTAATATCTTTTATTTGGGGGTCTAATTTAAAAGTACCAAGGGTGTCAATTGAAATTCTTGATTCTAAACTATTATCTTCAAAATCTTCATTTAAGATTATATCGAAATCTTTGTGCGGGGTTGCATTTACTTCAATTGATTCATTACTTTCATTATTGTTATTCTCTGCGGTTATAATATAATAATAGGGATTTTCATTATTAAGCATTTGATGAATGTATGTATTTTGAGTTATTCCTGATATTTTTTCGCCATTTGTTTTATTTACATCTGGATTTGTTGCCCAATAAATATTATACGATGCCGCATTAGTTACTTTATTCCAATTTATTATAATACTATTATTAAATCCAATTGCTGATATTTTTTCTGGTGCATCCAATTTTAAATTTTCTGTAATTATATCTTTTTCAATATTTTTCCCTTTTTTCCTTTTAAGATTACAACTTAACATTAAAATGAAAAAAATAGCAATTATAAATAAAATAATAATTTTTATTTGTAACGGATAATTCTTTAACATCTTAACTCCATGGTAATAAACAACATTGAAATGATTAAATATTTCTATCCAGCAAATTTACATGTTTTAAAAATATCTTCCAAGTCCTATCTTAAAACTGAAATTGTCCAGATCCTTGAATAAATACATTTCTGAATCCATAAAATAATTTTTACGATTAATTTTAATTCCCAGAAAATATTCAATTTCAGATTCTTTATCTTCTTTAAAATCGTATGATACATTTTTTTTCACATCACTAAAATCATAATTCAATTTACCATTAATCTTTATATAATTAATTCCTATATATGGAGAATATATTGAATTATTATAAAATATGCCTGTGAGTCCTGTTCTATATTCTGTCCAATTAATTTTTCTTCTAAATTGCTGCTGTGATGAATCTCTCTCATTCTTTAAATCAAGAAGATCCAATCTTACATCCAGATTAATAATATCTTTAGATAAAACATTTATTTTTAATCCACCGCCATAGGCAAAAGACTCATTCCCATATTCATCAGGCAGTCCAACTTTAATACTACCTGTTCTTAGAAATATAGAATATCTTTTTTTAAATTCATAATTCCACTTAATAAATTTTGCCACATAATTTATATTTATGCCATCTTTTAAGCTTTTGCTATTTGTTATTCTTATAATATCCTGATATTCTAAACTTAAAAAAGATTTTTGTGGGATATATGATTCTTGCAATGGGGTATCTTGTTTCTCAGGTATAATAGTGGTAACAGTTTTACTAAAGTCAGATTCCCCAACATAATTTACTCCTGTTACTGCAAAAGAATACTTTTCACCGGATTTAAGATTATCTACGGTTCTATTTAATGTATGTATTCTGTCTACTTTTTGCCAGCTTTTCCTACTATATTCTGTTGTATCAAAATCTCCTTCTTTATAATATAAATTATAATAAGAAACGTCTTCCACTTTATCCCATTCTATAAAAGCAAAATTAACTCCGGAAATTATTTTTACATACGACGGGGCAGCCGGACGCTGTTTTACTGGAGGCGAGACTACGACTCTAATAACTTGACTTAAATCAGATTCTTCACCTTCCTCATTTAATCCTGTTACACCAAAAAAATATTTTGTACCAGGCGGAAGGCCTTTAATTGTAAAAGATGTTGCTTCTGTAACAACAAAATCATGTGATTCTTTTACATTTTCGCTTTCTGAATAGTATACTGTATACTTTGTGGCATTAGGAGCTTTATCCCAGGTTATTGTAAGTTCATTTTGCGATATGTCTGACATTAGATTTTCAGGTGCAAAAGGTATTATTTTTTTATCCAATTTAATTTTAAATATTTCATCTTTATTAAGATATATGTGCTGTTCTTTTGATAAATACCCTTCTTTTTTAATTTTGAAAATATATTCTCCTAATTTTAAATTATTTAGTATATTATCCTTAATTGACAACTTTTTATTTTTAAATGAATTATTTTCTTTTAACATATATATTTCTGCATCCTGTGGATTAATATCAAAAGTTATTGTATACAATCGTGTTCTTAATTCAAATATTTCAGTTTTCTCCTGACCCCCACTTATAACAGTTCTCATAGAATCATAATAACCTTCTTTTGAAACTTTAATAGAATACCTCCCGGGTTTAACTGTAATGTCAAAAATACCCGATTTATCACTTTCACCTTTTTTTTCTCTATCAATATATAATAAAGCAAAAGCCGGTTTTGTAATTATTGTAAGAGTTTTTTTACATCTATTAATCTCTTCAATTATTGAATCTATGAGTAGTTTATTTTTTTCAATCTGTATTAATTTTAACGGGTAATCATCTGGGAATGTAGAATCACAATTAAATCCATTATTTTTTATGGTTTCTATTTTTTTCTCATAACTGACGTCTGGTTTTCTAATTAATTTAATAATTTCAGACCATGTAAATCTTTCTTGTTGACAGATTAAAACCCTGGGATAACAAACACTTACTAATAAATAAAACAATACTACTAAAATTAATTTTTTCATTTTTAACCCGCAGTAATTAAACACTATTTTAATGTACAGGAAATTGAATATGCCCAATAAATTGGGCAACTACAAACATATTGCATTGTAGTTGCCTGATTTATCAGGCTTAATTTAATGTATAGGAATTTCAAAGTTATTAGTTTTATGTGGTAAGTTATAAGTTTAGAACTAAAAACTTAAAACTAAAAACTTAAAACTATTTTATTTGAATTTTATTATATTTCGTCAAAATTATAGTGTCAAGAATAATTATCTCCATGTATTTTATTTAATTTAATTGACAAACTTCAATGAATTAGATAATTTATATATAAACGGAGGTTATAACATGATACATGTTGGCATTATCGGTGCAGGGAGTCTTGTAGCTAATGAAATAATTAAGATATTATGCAATCATCCTGAAAGCAAATTAACTTATGTTAACTCCAGAACATTTTTAAATAAACCTCTCTGTTCTATTGATTACACTCTGCATGGTAAATACGACGATTTGCTTTTTCAAGAATATTCAATTAAGAAAATTAAAAAATCATGTGATGTGGTTTTTATATCCAGATCTCATGGAGAATCATCTCCAATAGTAAAAGATATATTTTACAATAGCAGTTGTAAAATAATAGATTTAGGTGCGGATTTCAGAATAAAGGATAATAAACATTTTGAATTCTGGTATCATGGAGCAAAACATGTGTGTTTTGAACTTGTAAAAGAAGCTGTGTATGGTCTGCCTGAATTGCATGGTGATAAAATAAAAAATGCAAGACTTGTGGCTAATCCCGGATGCTATGCAACAAGTATTATTCTTGCAGTTGCACCTCTTATTGCAAATAATTTTATAGATCCTCTTGATATTAATATAGTCGCATCTTCAGGAATTTCTGGTGCAGGAAGAGAACCAAAACCAGGATTTAACATGTTTATAGATCTTTATGGCAATGTTAAACCTTATAAAATCGGGATACATCCTCACATTGGAGAAATTGAACAGGAGTTAAAATGCTTTTCAAATAACTTAGGTCCTATAACTTTTATACCTCAGGTTGTACCTCTGGACCGTGGAATTATGAGTATCATAACATTTAAACTTACTTCAGAAATTGAAGAAGATACAATAACAGGAATTTATAATAAATTTTACAGCGGTTGTAATTTTGTTAAGATTCTTAAAAACAGAGTGCCTGAAATTAAAGATGTGGTTGGGACCAATATCTGTGAAATAAATCCTGTGATTAATAAACACAGCAAAAAGCTGACAGTTTTTTCCACACTGGATAATCTTGTTAAAGGCGCTGGTGGTCAGGCAGTACAGAATATGAATATAATGTTCGGA
>JACRDZ010000274.1 GCA_016212735.1 Candidatus Firestoneibacteriota bacterium
AGAATCTTTAAAATCTATCAAAGTATTATCAGGTGGTGAAAAAGTGCGATGTATGTTAGCACGGATGATGCTTGCACAACCTAATGTTATGATTTTAGATGAACCAAACAATCATTTAGACCTGGAATCGATTACATCTTTAAATAAAGGTCTGGAGAAGTTTCGCGGAACTATTCTTTTTTCTTCACATGATCATCAGCTTGTACAAACCGTGGCAAACCGTATAATTGAGATTACACCAAAAGGTTTTATCGACCGGTCTGACACAACGTTTGATGAATATTTAACTAATGAAAACATCAAACAACGGCTGAAAGAATTATATTCTTAACAACTCATCTGAATATCACTTTTTAGAATTACCATTCAATTATAGTAAGTTCTTTTTTATAATCAAATTTAAAATTAAAGTTTTTTAAGAAATCTATTGTTCCTAATAAATATGAATTTGATTTTCAGATGGGATAAACTGTGATGATTTCTGGGGAATCCTGTAATTTCTATTAATTCCGTCAATTTTTCTTAAGTTGGCTACAATTTGGTTATAGTTAAAATTAAGCAATTATTTATATTTTTTCCAATAAAGAAAAGTATTCTTCTCTTGTAATTCCTGCTGTTCTTAAATTATTTTTAATTATAAAGACAGGAACTTCTTTCCAATTTGGGATAACTACAGGTCTTATAACTCCTGGTTTTGTATATACAAAGTGGTCACCTTCAATTCTTACACATTTAAAACCTGCTTTTTCAAAAACTTTTCCTAATTTGGATGCTGGAATAGAATTTATTTTCATATTTATGATACACTTACTAATTCAGTTGTGATTAATTTCGGTGGTAACCATCGACCATTGAATTCTCTTTTATATCCTGATTCATCAAGAATTTCTTCAAGAGTACCCATTTTTTCTGCTTCTTCAAGGAATAATCTAACGGCAGTATTTAACATATTTTTTGCTTGCGCAATACTATTACCACAACTTGAAACATCCAGCTCCGGACAATACGAAATATAAGTTTCATCTTCTTTAAATATAATCATGTCATAATTAATTGGGATCATAATTAGTACTCCTTATTATTTTTTTACAAACTTCCACAAATTCGAATCATCACCGATATATAATGAATTGTTATTAAAAAGCATTACGTTTGAAAAACCTGTTAAGAAAGTAGATGTATCATAGTTTTTATCTAATTTAATTATTTTAGAATTTTTGTAATCAGTTAACAAAATATTTTATTAATCATCTAAACAAATCCATACTAAAGTTGATGGTTTATGTGGATTCCTGTCAGTTCTGTTAATTCTGCCAATTTCTGATAGGTTGACTACAATTTATTTTTTTTAATAGTTAGTTTGCCTGGTTACCAACGACCCCTATTTTTCCATAAATTTTTAAATTAGTTGTCGCGTTACCAATGATATTTCTTATAACTTACAGAAGCATAAAATTTTTTACCATTAATTATTATTTCAGTAGCAGTCGTATTATAATCAAAATTGGAAGTAATTGAATTAATAGTTTGCGCAACAACTATATTAATGCTGGATGAAAACAACAATATAGTAAAAAGAAGATAATTATTTTTTCATCTCTTCCCTGTCTCTATTTAATCTTATTCTTTTTTATTCATTTATACTATATCTATTTCCTTTTCAAATAAATCGCATTTATTACAGTATTTCCTCTAATAGCTGTAAATTCAATATCCAACCTTCCGTCTGTAATTGTAACATTGTAAATTTTATCCGATGCCGCAGTATCATGACCCGCGTCAACATAAATATCATAATTATCTAAAACTAAATTCCCTTCGATCGATACATCAAAAATTCTCCCTTCAGACCTTGTCCAATAAAGTTCTGCAAATTTTAAAGTTACTTCATATGTCCCGTTTGGCACATTAAATTGATAAGATGATAAATCTCTTCTCCATGTTTGATACAAAACATCGTCTAGGGTATTTGCGATGGTATCAGTTGTGCTCCCCCTGCCCCCACCTATCCAACCCCAAGAGTAATTATTTGTTGTATCATATTTTTGATCTGGTCTCCACAATTTACCCTGTGTATCTCTATACCACTCACCACCACAGTTTACAAAAACTTGATATTTATTTATTATAACCGAAACACTGTCTACAGCAATATCTCCTCTATTATCGGTTACAGTTAATGTAACGGTATATACACCCGTTGAATTATAATTATGATTAACCTTTACTCCATCACCTGTTGTTCCATCTCCAAAATTCCATTGATATGAAACTATAATTCCATCAGTATCATATGATAAAGACCCATCAAAATTTACAGGTAAATATTCACCTCCCAATTTAGGAGAACTTCCCGCCTCTGCTATTGGAGCTTGATTTTCTTGTGGCGGAGTACCTAATACTATAAAACCATTTTGAAGAATACTTTCCTCTCGTAATGAATTAGCAACTTTAATATTATATCTCCCAAGCCTAAGCCCCGATGGCACTACTGCTGTAAGTGTAGTGCTGTTAACAAAATTTACTGGTTCACAAGCTGTTCCAGCGCTTAATCTATGAACAATCTGGAAACCTAAATATCCATCCGATACATAAACATAATTTGCGTTTACAAATACGCGAGAACAACTACCGGGAGTATCAATGCTATTTACAAGAACTGGATTAGAGGGGTCTGTTATATCTATTACATTCAGGCCTGAAAATTTTCCAAATATCTTATATCCGTCAATTACATATGCATAATTTCCATATACGCTGACACTATAGGCATCTCCCGGTGTATCCACACTACCTACTACAGTTGGATTTACAGGGTTACTTATATCTATTATCAGTAACCCAAGGGATCCATTCGCCAAATACGCGTAATTCCCTGATACAAATACACCTCTTGTTGTATCTAATGTATCTACATTACCTGCAATAAATGGAGTAGTTGGATTACTTACATCTATTATCTGTAATCCTGATTCTCCGTCCGCTAAATATGCATAATTTTCTGATACATACACTTGCCATGCTTCACCGGGCGTATCTATACTGCCTGCAATATACAAATTTGCAGTATTACTTATATTCACTATTTGCAATCCCGCCCATCCATCCGCTACATATGCATAATTTCCTGATAAATATACACTATTAGCTTGCCCCGGTGTATCTACATTACCTATAAGTTTAGGGTTTAATGGATTACTAATATTTATTACATCTAATCCGTCTAATTCAAAATCTGCCACATATAGATAATTTCCTGCCACCTTAACATCCATAGCATAGTCCTGCAATGCTTGGATTAACAGGATTGTTAATATTTATTATCTGTAAACCTGAATATAAATCTGCCACATAAGCATAATTGCCAGATACATATACACCACTAGCATAGCTCGGTGTATCTATATTTTGTGCAATAAACGGTTTAG
>JACRDZ010000275.1 GCA_016212735.1 Candidatus Firestoneibacteriota bacterium
ACCTGCTTCCCATTCATCTCCTAATGCAAGAAATATATTTTTTGCTTCTATCAAATATTCCTGACTTTTTGAAAAATTTCCCATCCATCCATAGCAAAAGCCAAGCCACTGCATACTTTGACCTGTTCCCCATGTATTTCCTATTTCTTTCCGCATATCCAGACTTTTATGCAGATATTTTAATGCAGTATCAAAAGAAGGTAATACCATACACAATCCGCCAAACCCTCCTAGAGCACTGCCTAGTTCGTCAGATTTTCTTAAATGTGTTTCAGCAAAATTAAGAACCATAAGAACATTGCAAAAGAATTTTGTTGTATTGCTTAAAACATACATCCATCCAAGTGTAATAAAGCACAGTACTATTTCTCTATCTTTAGGCCTAATAATTATTGTTTCATCATTTGAATAAAAAGAGCTCGAGATATTATGAATAAAATGTATAAATAATTCTTTTAATAAAATTACAAATATTTCCTGTTTTTTTATTGGTATTTTTATTCCTAAAAAATTTAGCCCAAGAGCAAGACTTAATTCACATTGTTCCCAGTTTCCATTTTTAAGATATGCAACACCTTTTTTACGTGATATTTTTGCTTTTTCAATAGGAGTGGTTTTAAAGGGGAGTATTTCTTCAAGAATAAGTATAGCCTTATCAAATATACCTGCGGTTAAATAAACTTCTGCTAATCCTTCGGAAGCTTTTATCCATTCATAAGAGCATTTTTCATTTTTTCTTAATAGTAAATTGATAACCAGTTTGTAGTACTTTATTGCTTCATTTATAACATATTCATTTTTAGCTTCTTCTGCAGCTGGGAAAGCATATTCGAGTGTTTTTTCTTCGTCACCGGCTTGTGTATAATGATGTGCAAGTTCAAAAATAACAGTATTTAAATTATTTTTATTCAGGATTTCTATACTTCGGGCAATTACAAGATGCATAGACCGTCTGTCTTCATTATTTATTTTTTTATAAAAAGCTTCTCTGATTCTGTCATGTACAAAAAGTATTTTGCCTTTTTCTGCACATCTCTCAAGAAGATACATAGAAATAGAAATATCAATAAGTTTTATTATCTCTTCTTTCCCGATGTCCAATATATTATATAAAAGCTTTATTTCAAATTCCTTGCCGATTACTGCACACATGCATAAAAAGTGATTTTGATCTTGAGGTAAATTTTCAATCTGTCTTAAGATTAGATCAATCATATTACTATAAATAGGTATATTTTTTATTTTATCCCAATCTTCTTCCCAGTGCCCTTTCCATACCAATGCTTTTTCTTCAACTAATTCTTTTATAATATTTATAGCAAAAAAAGGATTCCCTTTTGACTTATCCAATACATAACGCGTTAAATCATTAATTAATTCATCACTTTCTCCCAAAATAAGAGCTATCATTTTGTTCATATATTCATAATTCAATGGAGATAAATTGATTTCTTTCAAAGGAATGTTTTTATCTATCATTTCAATCTTTAATTTATATAAGTCATGGTTTTCATCTACTTCATTATCTCTATATGTCCCAAGAATAAGTAAGTTTTTGTTTTCTATTTTTTCTGCAATTTCCTTAATAAGACTCAAACTCCCTTCATCAGCCCATTGTAGATCATCAAGATAAAGAACACATAAATTTTTTTCTCTGCTTAATTTGCAGAAAAATTCAGAAATAGTCCTTAAAAACCTCTGATGCTCTCTTTCAGGGTCAAGAGATACCAGTTCTTTTACTTTACCTAAAACAGATTTCATATTCATATTAAAATCAATAATTATTTTCCCAAGATTTCCTAATTCATCTTTTATTCTTTTTACTTCTTCTTTATAATCATTTTCAACAAATTTATTTATAATTTTAATATATCCATTTATTACATCTCTGAAAGGCTGATACGGAATTTTGTTCTCCTGATCAAAACATTTACCTGTAATAAAAATGCCTCCAAAATCATATACATATTCCCTTATATCTTCTACCAATCTGCTTTTGCCTATACCAGGTTTACCTGCAATAAAGCAAATACTTCCTTTTGAATCTTTAGCATTTTCATAAAGGATTTTCAATTTGTTAAATTCTGCGTCTCTTCCTATCAATCTGGTCTGATAACTTAATTTTATTTTCTGGTCTTTCTCTCCTGGTACAAAATCTCTTTCACCTTTTAAATATTTTTCAAGATCATGAATCAATCCTTTATCGCTTTGATATCGCATATCAGGATCTTTTGAAAGCAGCTTAATTATTATTTCTTCAAGTACAGGAGAAATATTTGAATTTATTTCTCTGGGGCGAATTGGTAGAACAGAAATCTGTTGATGAAGAATTTTACTTATTTCTTTGCCATGAAAAGGTTGTTGCCCTGTTAATAGCTGATAAAATATAACACCTAATGAATATAAGTCACTTCGTTCATCAATTTTTTTATTTATTATTCCTGTTGCTTCAGGAGACATATAACCGAATGTTCCGACAATTTCTTCTTCTTCTCTAATTTGTCCGAGTTCCATTACATGTGCAAGACCAAAATCCAGAATTTTAACGAAATATTCGTCATATTTTTGAATAATCATTATATTACCTGGTTTAAGGTCTCTGTGAATGATATCTTTATTATGAACATAACTTAAAGCTTGAGCTATCTGATTTATAATTTTTACAATGTTTTCAGTGCTGAAATAGTGATGATTTTTCAGTAGATTCGATAATGTATCACCTTTTAGGAGTTCTATTACTATATAAGATATGCTATTTGATTCTTTTTTCCCCGAAATTTTAATCTGATGCTCATCATCTAATGAAAAGTTATTTTTATTTTTTAAATTTGATAAACTATCTCCATCATATAATTCAAGAGTGATTTGAGGAACAAATTTATATTCTCCGGTATCATATATTTTAATTATATTTTTATGGTCCAGTTTAATAACAACTTCGACTTCTTGTCTAAATCTGATAAAATCTTCAATATAAGATGATGTAGTATTTTGTTTTAAAAATTTAATAGCTACTTCGATATTGTTTTTTCTGTCAAATGCTTTATAGACGATTCCAATACCACCTTCACCTATTTTGTCCATTATCAAATATCTATTATTAATAACAGCATTTATTTTTTTGTTCATTTACTATAATTCCTTAAAATATTTATAAATAATAATAACACATAAAATATTTATATGTTTAGTATTTATTCGATTATTTCCCTTGACAAGGTTTTATAAAACGTCTTATAATTTCAAAATAAATTATAACTATATTTTAAAATGCAAAAAATAATAGAATTTTCATGAAAGGGGGCTTTTGTATATGAAATTGATGAATAGAAGTAGATTTTATATAATAATGGGAGGTTTAGTTTGCAGTATATTGCTATTTGGATATTTAAAAAATATTAAAGCTGAAGAAGAAACAAAATCTCATAATATATCTGAGGCAGCTGTTCCAGAGCAAGGATCAACAACTTTGATGTTTGAATATTTTGATAAAGGCGGCAGTATGATGTGGGGAATTTTATTCTGTTCTATTGTTGGATTTGCAATAGTAATTGAACGCGGTGTTAAGTTGAGAATAAATAAAATCATTCCTCCTGCATTTGTTGAATCAATTAAAGCTGAAATACCAAGCGGAAATATTACCAAAGCAATTTCTCTATGTGAAGGAAAAAATTTTCCAGTTGCCAGAATAATAAAAGCAGGTTTATTGAAACATCATCAAGGAATAAGTGAAGTAGAAAGAGCTATAGAAACTGCAGGATCTTTAGAAATGGCTTATCTTACAACAAATTTTGGAATTCTTAGATCAGCTATTACTATGGCTCCTATGTTAGGTTTTTTAGGGACTGTTACTGGAATGATTGCTTCTTTTCGTACTATTGCTACAATGGGGTCTTCCCGTCCGGATTTAATTGCAGATGGTATTGCAGAAGCATTAATTACTACAGCTTATGGACTTCTTGTTGCCGTTCCTCTTATGTTTATTTATCAGATATATAAAGGCCGTGTTGATTCAATTGTTTTGCAGCTTCAGGAAGTTTCTCTTGATATTATTTCTGAATTAAGCTACGGAGGTGGTTCAGGTGCAATTTAAAAAACATGGTGCAGAACTGGAAGATGTTGATATGGAGCTTACCTCTATGACAGACATGGTGTTTCTGCTTCTATCTTTTTTTATGTTAACAGGTACTTTTAGTATGGCAAAAATGGATGATAAACTTGAAATCCAGCTTCCAAAAGCAGTTGTAACTACCAAGCAAATTAAAAAGAAAAATATCATAGAAATTTCTATGGATAATAGAGTTTTGTTTAATGGATTATTAAAATCATATCAGGAATTAGATCAGGAATTACAGAAATTATCTGCCACTGATCCTGATGAAGTTATTATTATTAAAGCTGATAAACGTGTTGTTCATGGGACAGTTATAAAAGTTATGGGTTTATGTAAAAAAGAAAATTTAACAAATATTGGATTTGCAGCTATGCTTGATTCAAATGTAGAAAGCTTTACACCAGAGTAAAATATATTTATTTGTGATTTGTATATTACTCAACTTGACTGAGTTTTTTCGGGTTTTTGGACTAAAAATAATTAAATTCGAAGCACGAATATCGAAATTCGAAACAAAGACTAAATTCAAATGTTCAAAATTTAAAACAATTCAAAAGTTTTGGTCATTAAATATTAAAAAATTTGAATTTGTTTCGGATTTCGTGCTTCGGATTTCGAATTTTAGAAAATTTATGGCTAAAAAGTCAGTCAACTTAAATATAGAGGTGATTTCTGTGTCAGTTTCAACATATTCTATTATTGGAAAAAAGATAAAAGGGGATTTTAGATATAGTTTATTGTATTCTCTTTTAGCAGTAGTCCTGCATCTTACTATTTTAATAATGTTAAACAGAATAATAATTGAAACTGCCTCAGGACAAGAAGAAGAACAAACTATTTTCGTAAAAAATCTTCCTCCAGCAGATATTAATAAAGTGGATACTCCTGCAGGCCCTGTTCCGAAATCTCTAACACGTGTTGGGAATACCCCAAATGCTGGTGGTGGTGGTGGAAGCAAAATGATGATTGACAGTAAATTACTGGAAAAGGAAATAATAGACAATTCTGAGAAGTTAAGAGATATGACGCTTGAAGATTTACAAAAAATTCTTCCTGAAAAAGGGGATGAAGATTTAATAAAAGACAATTTAAAAGAACAGAAACAAGATATAAAAGAAAGAAAACTTGACCGCAGTAAGATAACAATTGCACAGCCTGTAATTACGTTAAAAAAAGGTTATAGATTTGGGATAAAGGGAGGGAAAGGAACAGTTCGTTCTTTTGAAAGTGCTTTAAAAGCAGGCTTATTTGGTAAACCAACCGGTTCAGGAGATGGTGTAGGATCAGGAATAGGAAGCGGATACGGCCCTGGCAGCGGCGGAGGCTGGGGAGGAGGAAGCGGAGGCGGTGTAGGAAGCGGAATTGGATCAGGATGGCAGGGTGGAGAAGGCGGCAGAGGAAATGTTGATGCTATAATAAAATCAGATCGTATTATTAAAAGTACTGTTAGAGTGTTTGTTTTGCCTGACGGTTCTGTGGATAAAGTTGATCTTTTAAAATCGTCGGGTTTTGTTGAACTTGATACTCTTGCTATGGATAACGCCAGAAATAATATTTATGATCCTCTGGAACTTAAACCAGGAGAGGAAGAGAAACTGAGAATTTACGATGTTGAAATAGAATTCAGTCAGATAAGATAATAAAAAAATATTTAAAGGTAAAATAATGAAATATAAACTTATTTTTTTAATTTTGTTTTTTCCACAGGTAATTTTTGCAGGTATATCAGCTGATCAATTATTCAAAAGTGGAAAAGAATTTTTTGATGACAAAAAATATGATCTCGCGCAGCAGGAATTTGGTAAATTTATAAAGGATTTTCCACAGGACAAAAATATATCTTATGCTCTTTACTTTCAAGCTGAATGTTTTAGAATGAAAAATATGCATGAAAAAGCAGCTGAAACATATAAAGAAATCATTCGTAATTATTCTAATTATGCAGATGTAACTCGCAAATCGTATTTTTCTCTTTCTTTGATATTTCTGGAAAGAAAAGATTATGACGGAGCTTTACAGGGCTTCCAGCACGTCACTCAAAATTATCCTCTTAGTGATGAAGGGATAGAATCACAGCTTCGAATTGGAGATGTATTTTATGAAAAAGAAGAATATGAAAAAGCCGCAGATGCATATTATAAAATATCTGTTAAATTCCCAAGTAGTCCCCTGGCTCCTGAAGGTGATTTCAGGATGGCAAAATCTTATTTTAATGATAAAAAATATCGTGATGCTATTCGTACATATAAAAATTTGCTAAGTGAATATTCAAAGTGGAATAAATTAGATGAAGCAAGTCTTAATCTCGCAATTGCATATTTTTATAATAATGAGTTTGAATCTGCGCGAGATACATTAAATGAAACAATTCAAAATTATCCTACAAGTCAAAATTCTGTAATGGCACAATATTGGCTTGGTAAAATCTATTTTGAAAAAGGTGATTATGATATAGCTTTATTAAATTTTGATAAAATTTTAGCAAATTATTCAGAATCAAAAAACACTCTTATCGATGATACTCATTTTCAAATAGCAATGGTATATTATAAAAAGAGAGATCTGAATCAGGCTCGTGATATATTAAAACGTATAATTTCGGAATACAATACCAGTGAATTAATACCAGAAGTAACATATACTCTTGGGAATATTGCTATTGAACAAAAAGATTATGTCGCAGCAATGGATGCATTCTCTTCGATTATTGATAAAATAACAAATCCAAAATCAGAAAAAGAACAAAAAATATTTTTAGAATGGTTTCCGAAAGCAGTTGAACAATATTTAAAAGTTGTTGAGCTTTATTCTTCTGATGTGGATTTTAAAGCATCAAGCACATATGTTATTGCAGAAGCTTATTTTAAATTGAAGCAGTATGATGAAGCTCTGAATGTATATAAAACTATTATAGATAGATATCCGCAAAACGCTATAGCATCTGAAGCAATGGCAGGTATAGCAAAGGTTTATCTGCAGCAGGAGAAATATTCTGAATCAATAAATACTTATAAAAAACTTGTGGAAATATATCCAAAAAGTAAAATCGCCAATTCTGCACAGTACTTTATTGGACAGGGTTATTTTGAAAGTAAAAGATATGATTCTGCCTTAATGTCCTATCGCAATATAGTAGAAAACACGTCATGGAAAGATGATTTTTCTGTAAAAGCACAATATATGATGGGTGAAACATATTATAGTTTGAAGGATTTTGAAAAAGCAAAAAATGAATATAAAGCGTTTATTGAAAAATATCCTGAACATGAACTTGCAGAGAAATCATATTATGGTATGGGATGGTCATATATGGAATTAAAAGATTTTGAAAATTCTATTGCTGCTTTTACAAGATTGATTGAAAAATATCCTCAAAGTAATCTGTCTCCAGAGGCTCAGCTTACTATTGGAGATGCTTATTATGCAATAGGGGATCTGGAAAAAGCCGCATTAGCTTATTCTATTGTTACAGAAAGATACCCTGAAAGTGAATTTGGTGATGATGCCCAATACTGGCTTGGATGGAGTTATTTTGGAAAAGAAGACTATAAACGTGCAGCTGTATGGTTTCAGGGATTAGTTAATAAATATCCAAAAAGTGATTATGTTGCTGAATCATTATATCAATCAGGAGAAAGTTATAGAACAATAGGTGATTTTGACAGAGCACTGGAAGCATATCTTAAAGTAATAAATGATTTTCCTGATTGTAGTTTTGTAGATAAATCTCTTGTAGGATTAGGACAAACATATGTAAAACTTAATAAATATGATGAAGCAAATAAAAATTATAACCGTTTTTTAAAAGAATTCCCTTCATCTGATTTAGTCCCAAAAGTTCAGTATTTTATTGCAAATATTCTTTTTTATCAGGAAAATTATCAGGATGCAATGAAAGCTTTTGGTGAAATAATAGAAAAATATCCAAAAAGTGATTTTGCTCAGGATTCACTTGTAAAATATAAAAAATCAAAAGAAGCTTCTGAAGCAGTTAGTAAACATCCTGATATGGCGGTTACTGTTGGAGCTTTATCTGAGTTAGGTCTCCTATATGAAGAAGTTGGTAAAAGAGATAAAGCTATTGATAAATATAGAATAATAGTACAAAAATATCCGACACATGTATTCGCAGGTGAAGCACAATTTAGAGTTGCTGAATACTATTTTGATATAAAGCAGTATGAACAGGCGCTGAAAGAATATCAGAAAGTTGTTCTTTATGACAGTGAAGGTAAATTTATAGGTAATGCTCAATATAAAATTGGAAGATGTTATGAAGATATGAATGATATTTCAAATGCTCTGATTGAATATAAAAAACTCATGGAAAGTTTTCCTGATAATAAGTATGTTGATGATGCTATTTCTAGAATTGATCGAATTGCAAAATCACTTATCGGACAGTAAGCCCTAAGAGGTTATTGGATATCTTCCTGTGTAACACGCAGAACTTCATGGATTGTTGTTATCCCTTTTATTACTTTCTGCGCGCCATCATCTCTTAAAGTCATCATTCCTTTTTTATGAGCTAATTTTTTAATAAATGATGAGTCTTTTTTGCTAAGAATAGCATTTCGTACATCCCCATCTATTAATAGAAGTTCATATATGCCTAATCTTCCTTTATATCCTGTATTTAAGCATTCAGGGCATCCTTTCCCTCTATATATAACACCATTAATTAAATCATCTGGAGAGAGCCTTATTTCTTTTAGAAGTTCCGGTGGAGGGCTGAATGATTCCTTGCAGTGTGAGCATATAACTCTTACCAGACGTTGTGCAAGAATTGCAATTACAGATGAAGATACTAAATAAGGTTCAACTCCCATATCTATAATACGTGTTATTGCTCCTGAGGCATCATTTGTATGCAGTGTACTGAAAACAAGATGCCCTGTTAATGATGCGTGAATAGATATTTCTGCTGTTTCGTAATCACGGATTTCACCTACCATTATTATATCAGGATCCTGACGTAAAATAGAGCGTAATCCATTTGCAAATGTGAGATCAATTTTTGAGTTAATCTGAATCTGCCCTATACCTTCAATCTGATATTCAACAGGGTCTTCAATTGTAATAATATTCTTCTCAACAGAATTAATTTGACTCAAAGCTGCATATAGAGTTGTCGTTTTTCCGCTGCCAGTTGGACCTGTAACAAGTATTATTCCATTATAACCTTGAATAATTTTTTTAAATTTTTGATAGATATCAGAAGAAAAACCTAACTCCTGTAAATTAAGAAGAAGGTTACTTTTATCAAGAAGCCTCATTACTATTCTTTCTCCGTTAGTTACAGGAATTGTCGAAAGACGGATATCTATTTCATGGTTTACAATTTTTATTTTTATTCTTCCATCCTGAGGTAATCGTCTTTCAGCAATATTTAAGTTCCCCATGATTTTTATACGTGAAATAATTGCTGCTTGATACTGCTTGGGTGGTCTTAATGCTTCATATAACATTCCATCAACTCTATATCTAACTATAAGATCTTTATCAAACGGTTCAATATGAATATCGCTTGCTCTTTCGTTAACTGCTCTGGTTAAAATTAGATTTACAAATTTTATTATAGGTGCTTTATTAACTATATCAAGTAAGTCTTCCTGTTCATCCTCTTTTATTGAAGGTAAATTGATTTCTGCTTCTTTCAGGTCACTTAACATTTTTTGAGTTGAATCTGTTTCTCCTGCATATATTCGATTTATAGCTTCTTTAATTTCTTTATCAGTGCTGATTATTGGTTCTATATGATAACCTAACAATAGGCCAATATCATCAAGAGGTTGTAAATTAAGAGGATCTGTCACTGCAACAGTTAAAGTTTTATTCTTGCATAGAATAGGAATTAGGTTGTTTTTTTTAACAAAATTTAAAGGTATTTTTGAAATTATATCTTTATCTATTAAATATATAGAGAGGTCATGATAAAAAGGTATTCCCAATTGATTACCTAAGGATAAAAGAAAATCTTCCTGTGAAACATATCCTAATTCAATTAGTATTTCACCAATACGCCGATATGGTTTTTCTTTTTTCTGAATTTCTAATGCTTCTTTTAATTTATCCTTATCTAAAAATCCTTCATGGATAAGAATTTCTCCAATAAGTTTTGAAATACTTTTCATAATATTCCTTTAATTATCTTAAAGACCCTAATTAGCAATATAATAAATTAAAGATAACTAGTTTCATCTTTGCATATTATATTATAAATTGTATCTTTTGATTTTGCAAACTATTTATGTTAAAGCGATATGTTAAAGCGATAGAAGCAATAGGATATAAAACGCTAATTCCAATACTCAAACAGAATTTAAATAAAAGAATGTATGGACGAGGATACATAGCAAATTAGGTATAAAGCGATGGAGTTTTTTAGCGAATTTGATCTCAAATTTGAAATGTAATTACTTCTGATGACGGTAAGTTTAGTCTCGTTTCGGAATGATTTTTTGAAAATCGAAAAGCATCGAGGTCAAAATAAAGATAAAATAAGCAAATCTTCATAATTGATATTTTATTAAGTGTGTGATAAAAAACAAATATGGCAAGACATTAATAAAAGAAGAGCGAGGAAGTCAAAGAATTATGGATGGATTGTAATAGAACGGCAGAATAACAAAGGTGAAATAAAAAAATATTCAAGACGTTTGTCCCGTCTCACATTATTTTAACTAAAAATCTCAAATTAAATTGAATATCAAATTATTTTAACATTAGTAATAGAAATGGCAGAGCGAAAAGATTTCGTTCTGCCATCGTGTATTTTTTATATGGTTTCTGTAAAAGCAA
>JACRDZ010000281.1 GCA_016212735.1 Candidatus Firestoneibacteriota bacterium
AGGATTATATTTAATTACCAAAAAGTAGAAAAACTTGAGTGGCAAGATAATGAAAAACTTATAAATAAAGTACCAACAAAACCTATCCCATCAAATACTAAAAAAATATCTCATGCAATAATCAAAGACTTTATCCGCAAACAGATAGAGATACAAGCATTAAATGAATATACAAATTTTGAACAACTTCCAAAAAAATCTTTAATAGGAAGGCTTGAGACAACATTGATGAAAAAGAAGCATAGGACTGATTTTATTGAATTCGTTGATAAATTAGCCAAATTGTGGGTACTGTCAAAAGTAACATGAAAAAGAGGGGAAAAATATGAACCACAGGGTCACAGAGTTTATTTTTATAATTTTTTAAATCTCTGTGTTCTCAAGAGGTTTCATTGTTTCTATTTGAAAAATAGCTTAAATAAGCTGGGAATTTAGAGGGCACAGAGGGGGAGAACTTAAAAACTCTTCTAACTCATTAATATTTAAAGGTTTCTCTGTGTTCTCTGTGGTTAAGTTTTGACATTACCAAATTGTGAAAAAGGATAAAAAAATGAAATAGAAAATATATCTGTTAAAATAAAACTTGAGATTAATTTAATTGACAGGAGAAATCTGTGCAAAATTCAGGTATTAATTCTGATTATAATAAAACCTGTTTCTACTCTAAATATTATTTCGGTCATTTAATTCAGTAATATTTCGGAGTCTGTTACGATGGACAAAGTAATAGAAGAACAACAATCATTTAGGATAAATTATAAATACATAATAATACTTGTATTATGTATGACTTTATTATATTCTATACAATTATCTTCTTTTTCATAGTATTGCAGAAATGTTTTCTATTGTTATTGCTTTTGGTATTTTTATCTTTAGCTGGAACTCTCAAAATTTTATTCAAAGTTATTATTTTCTTTTTATTGGGATAGCCTTTTTATTTATTGGATTTTCTAATTTTATTGGACATATATTTAAGATTGCTTCTTTTTATTTGTTGTATTTAGCTGTTATTCAAACTGGACTCAGGAATCCATATGATCTTCTTCTTAGGCAAAATAGAATAAATGAGATGCACATTGAACAAGAAAGAGACAAAGCCCGGAAATATTTTGATATTGCTGGTGCAATGATGATAATTATCAATAAAAATGGAAACGTTGAATTAATAAATAAAAAGGGATGTGAAACTCTTAAATTCAGAAAGGAAGAGATTATAGGTAAGAACTGATTTGATAATTTTATTCCTGAAAAAATTCGCTCTGACGTTAAAGCGCGTTCAGAGAAAATGTTTTATGGTAGAATGTATTTTGAAAATCCTATTTTGACCAGGAACGGTGAGGAGAGGCTAATTGCATGGCATAGTACTTTATTAATGGATGATAAAAAAAATATTATCGGATATTTAAATTCGGGAATAGATATAACAGAACAGAAAAAAGCTCAGGAAATCATAAAAAGGGACAAGGATAAAATTGAAAAACTTGTTAAGGAAAAATCAGAAGAATTAATAAAAATCCAGAAGGAACTGGCTAATGCAAAAAGGCTTTCTGATATCGGAACACTTGTATCTTCTGTAGCGCATGAATTGCGTAATCCTTTAACAGTTATAATGGGCGCGGCTTATAACATAAAAAAGAAATGTACAGATGAATCAATTGATGAGCATATTGCTAAAATAGAAAAAAAGGTTATTGAGAGTGATCATATTATTAATAATCTTTTAGGATATACACATCTTAAGCCCCCAAAATTTGAAAATGTAAAATTATCTGAAATTTTAGAGGATAGCATAGATACAACCAGACAAACATTAAATAATCCGAAAATCTCCATTAATCTCGACATTGATCCGATCAAAGATGTGCCGCTCCGGGGTGATCCTGTTCAAATTGGAGAAGTTTTTAATAATTTATTGATAAATGCCGGTCAGGCAATAAACAAAGAAAAAGGAGGAATAATTATGAAAGCATTTGTATGTAAAGTATGCGGTTTTGTCAGTTTAAAAGGGGATGCCCCCGAAAGATGCCCTGTATGTGGTTCACCGAAATCAGCGTTTGAATTAAAAGAGGACGCAATAATTACTCCAAAAGATCCAAACAATTTAACTGATTATGAAAAGAAACATATTCCTTTGATTAAAACTTCAAAAGTATGCAGTTTGGTTAAAGAGTGTTTTGATGTGAATGCCATTGTCGGGGAGATCGTCCACCCAATGGACGCAGACCATTTCATACATCATCTTGATTTTTATATTGATAATGAATTCATATCAAGAGTTATTTTATCTCCTGGAAAAGTTAACCCAGGCGCAGGACTTCATCTGAAAATTAATATAGGAAAAATCAGTGTTATTGAGTTTTGCACTAAACATGGCAGATGGATCGGAGAAAGTAATTTATAAAAAGGGGAATAAAAAAATGAAAAAAATATCACTGGTAACGATTTCTTTAATTATTGTTATTTTATTTTCGTTTTCATTTGTTTCAGCTGAAATGGATGAAAATAAAGGGAAAAAACCATCAGTAGAAACGATGGAACAAGGCAATATGATGCAGAACAATATGATGAAAAAAATGTTTAAAAAAGGCATGATGGAAGGAATGAGTCAGGGCATGTCTGAGATGATGATATGTAAAGACCATGATAAATGTTTTAGCGAGCATAAAATAGGTATGATTCTTATGTACAGTGATGAGATTGCCCTTACTGATGAACAGAATAATAAACTGAAAACAATAACGAAAACACATAATAAAAATATGATGAAGAATATGATGATGAATAAATAAATTCTGCAGAGATAAAAATATTAAATAAAAGAGGATGAATATGTCAAAATATTGCTGCCAGATATGTGGATATATCCATAATAGCATTAGTATTGCAGGATGTTATCCTGTACCAGAAAAATGTCCAATATGCGGCGCCTCCAATAAATCATTCATTTTAATTCAACCAAAAGAAATGAAAATTAGTTACTATTTTAAGCTTTTTCAATGCGGTTGGTGGGTTTTACATTTTGTTTTATGTTACACAATAGAAAGGAAAAGTAATGAATGATTTTTCAATAATTATAGGTGGAAAAGCAGGTGACGGAATAAATAGTCAGGACTTTTTATCGCTCGTCTTTTGAATTATCTTGGCTGGTATATATATTTATACATTGATTATCCTTCATTAATCAGAGGAGGACACAATTTTGCGTATATAAGAGCATCAAAAATAAAAATTGCTGTACATAGCGATAAAATAGATTTTCTGCTGGCTTTAAATCAGGATACTGTTGATATTCATTTAAACAAACTTAAAAATTCGGACAGTATTATTTATGATTCTGAAAGTGCAAAATCCAATGGACTGGGAATTTCTTTAAATAAGATAATCGAAGAAGAGAAAGCTATTCCTATAATGCGCAATTCTATTCTGATTGGTGCATTCGCAAAAAATGCTGGGATAAGCTTTAAGGATGTTGAAACAGTTTTCAAAAAACATATTCCAAAACAGACAGAACTTAACTTGAAGCTTGCTATCCGGGGATTTAATGAAGCAAAAGAGTTAATCAAACTGGATGTTCTTTCTCAACACGCTCTGCCAATACTTACGGGGAATGAAGCTATAGGGCTGGGCCTTGTTAATGCCGGGCTTACTTCATATATTTCATATCCAATGACACCAACATCAAATATTTTACATTTTCTGGCTGAGAATGCTGAAAATTTTAGTTTAAAAGTCATTCATCCCGAGAGTGAAATTTGCGTAATTTTAATGGCTCTCGGGCTTTCATATACTGGTGAAAAAGTTGCCGTGGGGACTTCTTGGCGGTGGTTTTTGTCTAATGACCGAAGGATTAAGCCTTTCTGGTATGTCGGAACAGCCTGTTGTTATTGTTGTTGGACAAAGGCCAGGACCGTCAACCGGTTTGCCGACTTATACTGCGCAGGGGGATCTTCATTTTGTCTTAAATGCAGGACATGGCGAATTTCCAAAATTTGTAGTTGTTCCCGGTACTGTGGAGCAGGCTTATTTCTGGTCAGGAATGGCTTTGAATTTTTCATGGAAGTTTCAGATTCCATCAATAATTCTTTCTGATAAAACCTTATGTGAAGGCGGTTATAGTTTTGAAATAGATAAGACTATCATAAGTGAAGAAGCAAAACCTTTATTATGGAATAGAAAGAATGATTTCAAAAGATATTCTTTCACAGAAACAGGAGTTTCTCTTATAACTTTTCCATCTGATAAAGATGCAGTTATAAAAATAAACAGTTATGAACATGATGAATCAGGGATAACAACCGAAGATCCAGATAAAATCACGAAAATGTTTACTAAAAGACTGCTTAAAGTAAAATATTTAAATGAAGAATTGAAAAATTTTGAAACTGTTACTGTTTACGGGAAGCAGGACTCAGAAGTAGTTTTAGTATGTTATGGATCGAATGTTGGAGTTTGTAAAGAGGCTGCTCTAAATTTAGGGATGAGGGCCGTTCAGCCAGTTGTTCTTTATCCTTTCCCTGTAGAAAAATTTGCAGAAGCTTTAAAGGGAAGTAAAAAGATAATTTGCGTGGAAAACAATGCCACTGCCCAGCTTGCACGTTTATTGAAAATATCAGGATTTAATACAGATAAAAATATTATTAAATATGATGGCAGACCGTTTTCTCTTGAAGAGATTGAAAAGAGAGTAAAAGAGGTGATATTATGAACACAAAAAATCTTGATACAAATGCCGTAAATACATGGTGCCCTGGATGCGGCAACTTTGCTATATTAAATTCCATTAAAGCAGTTTTTAAATCACTGGCAGAAGAAGGATTACCTCTAGAAAACGTTGTTATTGTTTCAGGAATAGGATGTCATGCAAAAATAGTTGATTATGTTAATGTCAACAGTTTTTACTCGATTCACGGGAGAGTAGCGCCAGCTGCAGAAGGAATAAAACTCGGTAATCCTAAATTAAAAGTAATTGGTTTCGCAGGCGATGGAGATACATACGGTGAAGGACTGGAACACCTTATTTTTGCAGCAAAAAGAAACATTGATATAACAATGATTATTCATAATAATCGTGTTTACGGACTAACAACTGGCCAATACACACCAACTTCTCCTATGGGTTTTAAAGGACGCTCGACTCCGAAAGGGACAAAAGAGATGCCACTGAATCCTCTTGAACTTATGCTTGCCAGCGGTGCAACTTTTATTGCGCGTGGGTATTCCAGCAAATTGGATCTTCTTAAAAAAATATTCAAAGAAGCCATTCTGCATAATGGATTTGCCATAGTTGACGTACTTCAGGTTTGCATGACTTTTTTTAATATGTATGACTATTATAATAAAAAAACATATGAGCTTATGGATCATGATGCGCAAAATTATTATAATGCTTTAAATAAAATAAGAGAATGGGATTACAACAATGATAATCCTATTCCTCTTGGTGTTTTCTATAGAAAACAGTCCTATTCGTTTGAAAATAATTTTTTAAATTCAAAAATATCTAAAATTGATAGAGAATCAAAAATAAATGAAATATTAGAAATGAATATTTAAAAAAAGGAGACAGAAAATATTTTTCAGAAAAAGAATTATAAACAATGCTTGACGAATTCCTGGAATTTGACAGAAAAATGATTCACGAAAAGTATAAACTTGTTGTTGAACATTTTAAGAAATAAGTTCGTTTCAAAGTTAAGATTTATCTAGAAAAGAAAGGTGGTGAATAAAATGCCTATTCATTGCGATTTTGATAAATGTACTGGTGATGGGGAATGTGAAAAAATTTGCCCTGTGGACCCTAATGTATTCAAAGTTTATGATGGTAAAACTCATATAATTAATCCAAGTGCTTGTATTGACTGTGGAAGCTGTGTTGATGTTTGTCCTGAAAAATGCCTTAATTTGGAATAATAAAACATTAAAAAATAGCTATTTAAAAGGGAAAAATAAGGATGAAAAAAAATACAATTATTTTAAATATCTTATCTCTTATTTTATTTATAATAGCATTAAGTTGTGGCAATAAAAACTCAAATACAAAAGGGGATAAAACGAATTCAGCACCTATTGCCAATGCAGGCGCTGATAAAACAATAATAGTAAATAGAATTGTAATTCTTGATGGAAGCAAAAGTTCTGATCCGGACGGAGATGCTCTTACTTACAAATGGTTATTGTCTGTTCCACAGCAAAGTCAAGCTGTTTTATCCGACAGTACTTTAATAAAACCGGAATTCACACCAGATATTGAGGGAATATACATTGCTACACTTATTGTTAATGATGGGTCAATTAATAGTAACCCTGACAGTATAACTGTTAGTGCTACTACTATTTCATTTTCAAAAGATGTTCAACCTATATTCAACAATAACTGTACTGGATGCCATTCACAAGGAAGTTCAGCTTCTTTTCTTAAGTTAACTATTTGAAAGCAAATGTAATCAATGTCATTCACTTGATCGTCCGTTGAGCAAAACAAAAACTCTGGAAGCATGGAAAGCAACAACTTCAAGAATGGCTAAAAAGACAATGGGAGGTATAACTGACGAAGAAGCTGTTAAAATTGCAGAATATCTAACTAACAGAAAAAGTGATAAAAAAGAGGGGAAATAGAAATATTTTCTATAGACCGTTACTTTATTATCATTCTGTGCAAAGCCATACTCCACGGCCAATAACATTGACAATAAATTACATAAATTTAGGTAATTCCATATTAGATATTATGCAGTAGCAGATGGCATAAAAGATATATTAGCTAAGTATTCAGGGCGGCTTAGCTATAAAATAACTCTGAAAAAATTGGGGATATTTCTGAGATTCCAGAAATTCCCCAAAACCGAAAAAATGAACCATCGGGTACCCTTTGGATGTACTGAGATATATTTATAATTTTAAAAACTCTGTGTTCTCTGTGGTTAATTTCTTTCTTGGGAAATTTCTGCTGAGATTCATTTCATATTGA
>JACRDZ010000034.1 GCA_016212735.1 Candidatus Firestoneibacteriota bacterium
TAAAAAGACCCTTTTTGAAAATGAAGAAAACAAGCTGGATTTATTTTCTCATTCAACATTATCAATTCTGATTCAAACTGATATATATAATAAAATGAATAAAATTCACAGCCGCAAAGATGTTTATTATTTAGATTACCACAATAAACTTGAATCTCTGAAATCTATGTATTCTGAATTGGAACATGTGTTCATTATTGCTCCTTCAAAAGGAAATACTCCAAAATGGTTATATTTGGTTTCTGTAGCTAACTCTATTGATAAAGAATTCTCACCAGGAGAAATATTTGGTGATATAAATCTAAGTAATATTTCATTTTCCAGAAGTAAATTCCCCCCTTATAAGTTTAGAACCAATAGTGGCTTAAAAAAGCTTGTTCCAATATTCGATAAATCAGGAAATTTAGTTGGGATATTAGGTTTTTATCTTTCTTTTGAAAATGCTAATATTCATGCAAAAAATCTGCGTAATAATATATATATTGTTTTTATTTTCATTGTTTTTGCTTTATATATGATTTATATTTTCATTTCTTCCCAGATTATATCGCCAATTCACAAATTACAGGAAAATATTACAAGAATGTCTAAAGGAATTTATGCTCCGGATGTTTCTACTTATTCCAGTAAAGAATTTTTTGATCTTGCTGCTGGTTTAAATTGTCTAACAGAAATCATTAAAGAATACGGAGAAACTTCCGTTAAATTAGAAAATGCATTGAAATTAAACAAAGCAAAATTCAAAGTAATTATTGACAGTATGCTGGCAGATGGAGTTTTTACTGTAGATAAAAATATGATAATAACAGAATTCAGTAAGGGAGCGGAAAACATAACCGGGTTTGCCCGTGAAGAAGCAATAGGTAAATATTGTAAAGAAATATTCCATCGTGATTTTTGTGAAGAAAACTGCGCTCTTTTTCATGTAGCTAAATCAGGCAGTGTTGTAACCAATGTTGAATCAAATATAATTACAAAGGATAATCGTATTATACCAATTTTGAGTAGTTCATTTCCTCTTAAAGATGATGAAAACAATATAATTGGCAGTGTTGAATCATTTAGAGATATTACAGAATTAAAAAAGATGCATGAACATCTTGAAACTGCTAAAAATCAGGCTCTGGCATATTCGAACATACTGAAAGATCAGAATAAGGAACTTCTGGATACTTATACCCGGCTTGAGGAAACTCAGCATAAAACTACTGATTATATGAGAAAACTGGAAAATACAAATTTTTTACTTGATAAAAAAATCATTGAGCTTTCCAAATTAAACGAATTTTCTCTTGCTTTGAGTTCTATCCTGAACATGGAAGAACTTTTGAATGTTGTAACCAAAAACTGCATAGAACAGACAAATGCTGATTCTGGTTCTCTTATGTTAATGGATGTGGATAGACAGGAACTTATTGTAAGAGTTGCTTATGGCGATTATTACAATTACTATCAGGATATAACAAGTGCAAAAGTCAAAGTCGGAGATGGGATATCAGGATGGGTTGCTATGAACGGAGAACCATTGCTTGTTACTAATATAGAAAAGGATCCGAGATTTAAACATCTTATACGTTCCAGATATAAATCAAAATCTCTTATATGTGTTCCGCTTAAAATAAAAGACAGAGTAATAGGAGTATTAAATATAAATCATAAAAAAACCAGAGAATCATTTAATAAAGCTGATCTGGATTTTTTGCTTACAATTATTAATCAGGCTGCGATTGCTATTGAAAATACAAATCTTTACGAAAAACTTCAGCGAAGTTATTTTGAAACTGTACATGCATTAACAATGGCAGTGGAAGCAAAGGATGACTGGACACGCGGGCATTCTGACAGAGTTATTAAATATGCAGTAGATATAGCTAAAAATTTAGGACTTTCTGACTGGCAGATGGAAAATATCAGATATGGCGGAGCTCTTCATGATATTGGGAAAATAGGTATTAGTGAACTTATTATTAATAAAGACCGCTTCCTTACAAAAGAAGAATTTGCAATAATAAAAAAACATCCAGTTATTGGAGCAAGTATTATTGAGCCTATTGAGTTTCTAAAACCGATTAGATCTATAATACGTCATCATCATGAGCATTATGATGGGAATGGTTATCCAGACGGTCTTGAAGGAGAGAATATTATTTTTGAAGCAAGAATTCTGGCTGTGGCTGATGCATATGACGCAATGACTTCTGATCGGCCATATCGGAATGCATTAAGCAGTCAGCAGGCTTTGGTTGAATTGAAAAAAAATGCCGGGACACAATTTGATCCCAAAATAGTCGGTATTTTTGAAGATTTATTAATGCGAGGAATGAATGAAAAAATTATGCTTAGTTGATGGACATTCCTACCTTTATCGCGCTTTCTACGCAATAAAAAACATTTATACTAAAACAGGACAACCTACCGGTGCAGTACTTGGATTTATCAACATGCTTTTAAAAATAATCCAGAAAGAAAAACCTCATATGCTTATGATTGCATTTGATTCACCAAAACCCACATTTCGCAGAGAAAAATATTCCGAATATAAAGCAAACAGAAAAAAAATGCCTGATGAATTGATTTCACAAATTCCACTTGTTAAAGAAGTAATTGATGCGCTTAATATTCATTATATTGAGTTAGCCGGATTTGAAGCAGATGATATAATAGGAACTGTCGCACTTGAAGCAGATAAAAATGGGATAGAATTTATTGTTATTCATACTAATGATAAAGATATGCTGCAGCTTGTAAATAATCATATCTTTGTGCAAACCGAATCTGGAAATTCCACCAGATATAATACTCTTGAAGTTATAAAACGTTTTGGTATTCCGCCTGAACACGTTCCTGATATGCTGGCATTGACTGGAGACACATCAGATAATATTCCAGGAGTCCCTGGAATTGGTCCGAAAACAGCGTCATCATTAATTAAAGAATTTGGTACTCTGGAAAATCTTTTGAATTCCACCTGTAAAATAAAAAAAACAAAATTGCAGAATCTGCTGGAAAAATATAAAGATGATGCGCTCATAAGTTGTGAGCTCGCAAAATTACATACAGAACTTCCACTGGATATTGATTTTGATAATCTTAAAATAAAAGAATATGATTATATAAAACTTGATAAAATTCTTAAAAAATTGGAATTTAATAATCTGATAGATAAACTCATACCTCAGGAATTCAAATTATTATAAATTAATTTCCCATGAAATATCAAGTCTATCACGAACCCCTAATACTCCAAAGAGTGTACTGTATGGAACAAGGCCAAAATCAGACTGAAGGATAGTACATCTGCCTGTTAATTTATTATACGGTTTTTCTATATCTTTCATAAGAGTAAGATTTAATCCTTTTGTTAGTTTTTTTATGGTAAGTTCACCGGATACTAAAAAACAATTTTCTTCCTCTTTTATATGATTGGAAACAAATTTTATAGTCGGATATTTTCTAACTGCAAGAATTTGATCACTTTTGATATTTTTCTCTATTTCTCTTTTATCTTTTTCAGTAAGAAGTTTTTCGTATCTTTTTTCTCCAATTACCACGCATATTACTTCCAGACTATTTGTTTCAACTGTGAGATACATCTTGCTTTCACCTGCGTTCCTGCTTTTTAAATCAAAATCAAGACAGAATTCATTAACCTTAATCAGTAAATCATGGGACAAAAGGCTTAAAGATCCGCTTTTGTAAGTATAAATATATAAACTAGATGTTTCGGCTCCAAGTTTATAAAAACCTTCTTTCACAAATTCCCTTTCAAAAATTCCTCTATAATTTTATTATAATTTGGTTTTTCAATAAGTCAATAATGAAATTTGAAAATTATCATTGACGATATATAAAAAAACAAATAATATATACTCTATGAAAAAATTATTATTTCTTATAATACTAATATCTTTTTATTTAAATCCAATTCTGGCATCAAATTCCGCTGATAACGAACCTGAATTAGATGCGGTTAATATAACTGCAAGCGGTATTGGAACAATCGAAAAAAACATAAAAGATGCACGTGATAAAGCTATTCAGGATGCATTACGTCTTGCTGTTGAGCAGGCTAGAGGAGTAATGGTAAAAGTAGAAACAGAAGTTAATAATTATGCTCTTGTTAAAGATGAAGTTCTTTCACATACAGAAGGATTTGTAAAAAGCTATCAGATAATAAGTGAAGAAGAAAAGAGAGATGTTAAAATATATAAAGTTACAATTGTTGCACTTGTACAGATTTCTGACCCGGAATTAAAAAAACCTCCTCTTCAATTTAATACGAAAATATATGGAAATAAAGAACAAAGTATAATACAGGAATTAATTGCTCTAAGCAAACATACAAATCAGATTGCTCTTAATATTAAAGATAGAAATTTTGATGAATTAGCAAAACATAAATCTGATATGCTTTTAAACAGATATCATACTCTAATCCAGGTAATAAATGCTATAGAGCCGCCTCCAAGGTTTCAAAAACAGCATCATGCTTTAATAAAAGCTATTCAATTAAAAACACACGCAACATCAATTTTTGTACAATCTGTTAAATTAAATAAAAATCCTGAAAAACTCAGAAGTGCTTTTAACATGAATAATGAAGCAAACAAAATACTCAAACATTTACGTGATCAAAAAAGATAAATGTTCTTTTTGCACAATACTTCAAAAAAATATGAAAAAAAATTTATTATTTTTAATATTTATCCCTGTAATTTTATATTCAACTTTAATTTCTTCTTCCCAATGGTCAGACTGGAAAACTTTTAAAACTGAATATTTTACTATTTTTTATAAACCGGGATATGAGGATTTTGCCAGGGAAGTTTTAAATGAGATGGAATATTACCGTCCTTTTGTCGAAAAGATTACCGGAAATAAAATCTACAATCTTTCTGTTGTAATTGAAGATGCAGGGGCTATTACAAACGGTTCAGCCAATCCATTTAACTACGCTATATATTTATATACATATCCGCCGTCATCAAACAGTTTAAATTTTACAGAAAACTGGCTGACTGAAGTCAGTATTCATGAATATACTCATATGCTTCATATGACAAAAGCAGGTGGTACACCCAGGTTATTAACAAATTTATTTGGGAATATTTTATTACCAAATCTTTTATCTCCAGGCTGGATAACAGAAGGAATAACTGTATATAATGAGTCACATACTTCAAGATATCAGGGAAGGCTAAATGACGGTTTATTTGATGCGTATATAGGAGCAAGTATAAAAGATAATCGTTTTCCTTCAATATTAAAAGCAACTTATTTACCACTGGAATATCCGGGCGGAATAGGATCTTATCTTTTTGGAAGTGAATTTTTCAGTTATATATCAAATACATACGGTGAAGATAAATTTGCCAAATTTTTTGAGATTACAGGCTCCAGAAGTTCATATTATATTTCACCATTATTTCCTTCTATTGGTCTTGACAGCGCATGTAAAAAAATATTTGGGAAGTCTTTTCCTTTTCTATGGCAGGAATGGTATAAATATGAAGCAGAACGTTTTAAAAATTTTGCAATTGAAGGCGAGCAAATTACCAATTACGGCTGGTTTATCGATGATTTAAAAATTTATAATAATAAATTATATTACAATAGAAGGTATCCTGTAAAAACTGGTGCTTTTGATGCTTTCTGGTTTAATGAAATTGTATCAAAAGATATTTCAGATGGTAAAGAAGAGACTATTATATCAACAACATCTTCTTTTACTGCCCCAATGAGAATTCATAATAATAAAATTTATTATGCTGTTAGTGAAATAAAACCTGGATATCCAAATACATCTTTGTTCTCATATGGATATTACTCACAAGTTCATGAAAAAGATATTATAACAGGAAGAGATATAATTCTTTTTAATGACGAAATTCGTTCTTTTGACATTTTGAATGACAGGAATATTCTGTTTTCAAAAAATATTAACAAAGCTTTTGGTTCAGAAATCTGTTTATATGAAATAGCATCAGGTAAAAAAACAACACTTTTTAATAGCAACTATCTTGTAGATGAAATTTTAATTAATAACAATAAAATCATTGTTACAGCACGTAAAGACTGGGAGAATTTCAGTATTTATACTCTGGATCTGGGTACAAAAAAATTTATACCGCTTATTAATACTCCATATCTTGAAAGTCATATATCTGTTTCAGAAAATAAACTTTTTTTTACAGCAAATTACCAAAAAATTTATGCATTATATTCTTATAATTTTTCAACAGGTAAAATATATCAAATTACCAAAGCAGGATTTGCTGACTTTCCTGTTTTTAATGAAAAAGATACCCTGATATATTTTATTGGCCTAAATTCTTACGGATACGATATTTATAGAAAAAAACCAGAGTTTAATGATTTTATTATTTCAGATTATCCAGTATCAAAACATCCTGATTTTCAATATTTCCAATCAAATAAGGATAAAATTTCCACAGGAGGATATATAGACAATTTAAAAACACTGTTTCCTCCAAAAATGTTAAGAATACCTGTAATTTATGCAACTAATGATAGCACTTATGCAGGATTGTATTTTTCAGGAGGTGATGTTTTAGGCCATTTTGCACCATATTATGGAATGATAATTTATGATTTCAAAAAGAATACTCCTCAGTTATCGTTTGCTCTTCCTATTAATTATTATGCTCCTCTATATTCCTCGATTAATTTTGCTACTTTTGATGAAAGATTTTTAAAATTCAATTTAGAATATCCTATTATTAGAAAAATATCGCCTGGTATAGAAGATTTTTCAATCGGATCATCTGTTAATCTTTTGAAAGATTTTAAAAGACGTGAAATGGAGCCGTATTTTACATTAAACTTTCGTTTACCTAAAACCTCAGGCGGATTAAATATATATCTTCCTTTTGAAAATAGAAATACTGGCTCAAATATCAGTCGTACAGGTTTTTATCCTAACCTATGGGTTTCACAATATTTAAGTAAACACAAGCTTGCATTTAATATTAAAGGTGTGTATGATGATGATAACCCTGAAACAATATTTAAAAAAATACGCGGTTATAAAGAAGTTCTGGATTCAAAGCATGGAGAAATATTTAGTTTAGAACTTTCGAGAACTATACTGCGCATAAGAAAAGGTATATGGAATCCAAATATTTTTTTCGAAGATATTAATGCTCTTATTTTTATTGATGGAGCTGTCCCTCGTGAAAGAAAATCACAACTATCTTCAGGTATTGAACTCCATCTTGAAACCAGAACAATGTTTTTATTAAATCTTGACTTTGGTATTAGAATGTCTGAAAATAAAGAAAATAAAACCAGTGTGGATATATTTCTTAAATCAATATTATAATATACTCAGCAAGGTCATAAATTCGCATTTTTGCGCTGGTCTTGGACATCGATAGCTGCGTTGCTCAGGTTCGAAATAGTGCAAGGCTATTTCTCACCTTCGCGCCTTGCTCTCAATGCCCAATCCTCACCGAAAAAATGCGAATTTATGACCTTGCTGAGTATAGAGATTATCATAGGAGTTAATACGTGAAATTATATTATTATATATTTATAAGTATTTCAGTTATAAGTTGTATATCTCTTGTTGGTGTCTTGAGTTTTTTCTTAAGCAAAAAAAAACTTGAAAACACATTGGTTTTTCTTGTAAGTTTTTCTGCAGGTTCTCTTTTAGGAGATTGTTTTATACATATTTTACCGGAAATAATTAAAATTAATGGTTTTAATACATGGCCAATCGTTTCAGTTCTTGGAGGTATACTTGTTTTTTTTATTTTAGAAAAATTTATTTACTGGCGCCATTGTCATATTCCAACTTCAGAAGAACATCCTCATCCGATTGTTTTCATGAATATTGTTGGAGATAGTCTGCATAATTTTATAGATGGAATGGCTATTGCCGGAAGTTATTTGCTAAATCCTAGTCTTGGAATTACAACTACTATTGCTGTAATTTTTCATGAAATACCTCAGGAAATCGGTGACTTTGGTGTACTTCTTTTTGGCGGATTTACAAGAGCAAAAGCCCTTTTACAAAATTTTATTTCATCAATAAGTGCTTTTTTTGGTGCATTTTTAGTATTATTAATTAAAGATTCTTATCAAAACTTCTTACCTCTTTTAATGTCTTTCACTGCAGGGAATTTTATATATATAGCAGGCGTAGATCTATTACCTGAATTAAAAAAAGAAACAGAGCTGTATAAATCTTTTATTCAATTAATTGGATTTATTCTGGGGATGGGAGTTATGTTTTTACTTATTTATATAGAATAAAACAATGTTATTTTATGTGACAGTACTCTGTAACTGTAATATGATATTCTATTACCTGAATTTTGCACGGGAAATAAAAAAGATTTGATAAAACCATAGGGTTACCATAAAATTAAGGTTATTCACGTAACTTTAATTTTAAATGGAGGTAACCCATATGGTTAAACAACTTAATAATTATAATCTAGAAACTCAAGTAAATAAAGGGAAAAATCAACAAGGTGAAACTTCAGCTAAAATCAACGCTTTTCTACACCTTATGATCTGACAGAGAGCCATTTAACAGCATTTGGAGGCTTATTTGCATTAGTTAAAATTTTTTGATGCAGTAAATTTCAAAAATCTTTTTGAATCAAAATTTAATAAACCAAAACGCAAGCCCATATTAGGTTGTTTTAAAATGTTTTATGGAATGATTTGTTTACTATTCATAGGATTTAATAGGTTAGGACATTTCATATATATACAGGAAGATGCATTTTTGTGTGGTATTTTTAAAAAGAAGAAATTGCCGGATCACACATCTTGATATAGATACAACAGTAAAAACAATATATGGCAATGCAGAAGGAGCAAGAGTCGGATATAATCCGGGAAGGTACTGTCAAAAGTAAA
>JACRDZ010000276.1 GCA_016212735.1 Candidatus Firestoneibacteriota bacterium
ATTCATTTTCTTTCTTTTGATTTGTTAAAAATTATTCTTTATGTTTTTCTATATCTTTCTTTTACTAAAATTTATTCTATTTTTCTCTTTTTTACTCATTCTTATTTTTCATTCTTTTTCATTTTACTTTTGACATTACCTAAAAATGAAAAATTTTAAATTTTGATACTTCCATATTATTTTCTTAAAGCAGATTATTCGCTTTGCTCAGAATGACACTTTCCACCATGTGTCATTCTGAATGAGTGAAACGACTGAAGAATCTGTTTTTATTTTTACAATTTAACAGCATATCCATTTTTAATTACATAATTATTTTCAATTCTAAAACTATTTCGTTTTGTATAAAAACCAGGTTCAAAAGCAAAAACCATGTTTTCGGAAAATTTGGGTAAATTTGGCTTTTTATTTTTTTTGTTAACCATTGGAATAGACGGATAAACATCATGTATTGCAACACCAATCCCATGTCCATATCCGTGTTTTTCAAGGGAATGGACACCATGCTTTATAGCAATATCATCCATGATCATACCAAGATCATATGGTGTAATATCCGAAAGTTTTAATGAAATTAATTTATTTTCCATTTCTTCGTTAATCCCAAAAAAATTTATATCACTAATATCGCCGTCTATTTTATATGTACGAGTAATATCAGAAGTATAACAATTATAATACAATCCAAGATCAAGAATTAATAAATCGTTTTTTTTAAGTTTTCTTTTTGTAGCACGAATCGGATGCGGGTCAAATGCCCTTGTACCGGCTGCGATAATAGGTTTAAATGAAAAACTTAGTTTATATTTATTAACTAAAAGATTCAATCCATCCATTATTATTTCTTCACTAACACCTATTTTAATATGAGATTCAATTTCATTTAATATTTCATATGTTAAATTAATTGCCTTTTTAATCAAGGCTATTTCTTCATTTGTCTTTATGGTTCTTAATTCCCAGAGAATTGATTCTGCTGAAACCGGTTTGTAAACTTTTTTTAGCTTTTTTACAAAACCATATGTAAGCGTATCAAATAAAGAATATTTTGTAGAAATTTCAACAAATATCTCTTTTTTAAGAGGGATAATTTCATTTAATATTTCAAATATTCCTTTATTTGAATCATATGCATGTATGGTCAATAATTCACTTAAAGCTGCAGGTAAAGCGGTTTCAATGCTTGATACCAAAAGATGCGCTTTCCCTCCGGGTAATATTGCTAAAATTGCCGGAGATGAATGATCTTCGAGTAAAGTAAACATTTTATAATTTTGATTTAACCCATCCAGATTAAATATTACTAAAGGTTTATCAAGTATTTTTGAAATTTGTGATAATTTGGCTTTAAAAATTTTAAATGATAATAGATTCATAATAATATTATTTTCATGTTTTTTTTATAGAAATGTTTGTATGTATTTTAAACTAAATCCTTGTATTCGATTATTTTTACGATCTATAACATAAAATCTGCCTTTATAATCAATAAAGCTTTTACCCGGTGAATTAAATTCTCCATCTCCTGAACCAAAATGTCCGAACATCCCAAGAAAAATTCCTTCTTTATCAAAAATCTGTATACGATTGTTTAATGTATCACTAACGAAAATTCTTCCTTCCGAATCAACAACAATACCATCAGGATGATTAAATTCACCTTTTTGAGAACCCGGGCGCCCGAATTTTCTTATAAAATTGCCTCTTTTATCGAAAACTTGTACTCTGGAATTATTTGTATCAACTATATAAATTAAGGTTTCATCCTGAGAAAGAGCAATAGCTGTTGGAAGTGAAAATTCACCATCTTTACTGCCAGAAGAACCAATCTTAAATTTAAAATTTCCATTTATTATTTGAACACGATCATTTTGAGAATCAACGACATAGAGATTGCTATTGCTATCGATTGCCAAATCAAAAGGCATATTTAATTGTCCTTCATTACTTCCGGTACCTCCGAATTTAATCAAAAATTTTCCTTCAGGACTGTAAATACAGATTAGATTTCTTGCAATATCTGTAATATAAATTCTTCCCTTATAATCGACTGTTATATTCCATGGCAAAGCAAGATTCTCACCGGCAAAACCTTCATTTCCAAAATTAAAAAGATATTTACCATACATATCGTATACATTAATTACAGCATTTAATGAATCTACAACATATATTTTCCCATTCTCTCCAACAGCAAATGATGTTGGATTATTTAACGATTTCCCATTGATTTTCCCATAAAAACTAATAATTAATTTTTCACCCCATAATCTATCACTAATGAATTTTGTTTTAGATTGCCCGACATTCTCATATTTTAAATCATAAATAGGAGTAATTTCTTTGATTTTTTGTTCTTCTGTAAGCGCGAGCATTTTTTCTATTTCTTGTTTGATGCTTTTATCTGCAAAAGAAGGATAATAACCTGCAAGCAAATATTTAGATACTTTTTTATTGTCCATTAAAATAACACTGGGAAGAGCTGAAATCCCAAATTGATTGTAAATCTTCAAACCATGATCAATCAAAACAGGGAAGATTAAATTATTTTTTTTAATCACATCATTCATTTTTTTTGTTTCTTCAGGAGTTAAATTTTCATCACCCCATGGACAATATACTGTTACAACATCAAATCCATTTGATTCATATAATTTATATAATTTTTTAATTAAAACAATTTCTTCTTCGGAATAACTGCGAATCGTATCTTCTTCAGGTACTTTCCAGAATATTAAAGCAATTACTTTTGCATTTTTGTTGATGATTGCATTACTTAAGGCGACTTGATTCCCAGCAATATCCTTTGTTGTAAATTCGTAAACCACATCTCCTTCTTTAAAACGGCTAAAACAATTTGAAGAGGTATTGAATAAAAATAAAACCGAAGAAATTATTGATATTATTAAAAAGGATTTACACAAAATTTTCATAATTTTTTATCCTCATTTAAATTATTTAGTAAAAAGACTTTTAAATATTACTATAAACATTATAAAATTTCAACTTAAAATTTGTTATTTGAGTTTCTTGACAAAGCGTGATTGAGATAGTATATTTATATAAAAAGGAAATTATGCATAAAAATATCAACTCTGAAAAAAAAATAGCAATAATTATTAGTGTATTTTCTACCATTATTTTACTTATTTTATATACATTAAATGCATATAAAGAGAGACTCAATATATTAGATGAAAATAAAAAAAAGGGTCGCATATTAGCGACACAAGTTGTCCTAACCCTGGCTGCTGAAGCTCAATCGGATTCCTCTATAACCAAACCCGCAATATTATCTAATAATGTTAATAATATAAATTCTACTAAAGGTTTATATGTATTTAAAATTTTCAATAAATTAAAGCCGGATAAATTATCTGAATTTGAGCGCCAATCTTTTTTGCATTTTGAGGAAGGAGATGATGAAGCTTATAAATCAATAGAAAATCATTTTGAATATATTGCTCCGATTTATGTAATTCAGGCATGTATTAGATGTCATGCAAAACAAAAAGAAGGGAATATATTAGGAGCTGTTAAAATTTCATTCCCATCTATAGATCCTAATAAATGGTTAATATCTAATGTGATAAAAGGTTTGTTGTTAATACTGATTAATCTTTTATTTTTCTATTTTGTAATAAAATTTTTATGGAAATTTAATATTGCAGATATTGTTAAAAATGAAGAGAATAACTATCATGATGAAATATCTAAAATTAAAAAAACACAGTCTGATGAATCATTAGAATTAAATCAAACTATTTCAGAACAAGAAAAAAATATTACCGAACAAAACAAGACAATTGCTGATTTGCAAAAAGATAATGACATAAAAAAGCAAGAAATTACTAAACTCAAAAATGATGATATTCTTACTTTATCAAAGCTGAGAGATACAAAAGCAGATCTTCTATTCCAAAAAAGATTATTACAAATAATTTTTTTAAATGTACAGGATGGAATTTATGTATTGGATAAAAATGGTAAAGTGAATGTATGGAATTCATCTATGGAGAAGATTACCGGATACACAAAAGATGATATGTTCGGGAAAGAAATCAATGAAGATATCTTTGCTTATGAAGATCAATATGGCAATAAAATTAAAAAAGATTTTTATCCTTTAACATGGGTATTGCAAAAAGGCGAATTTGTTTCGAGCCCGATTAAGCTTCGAAAACGTGATGGGAAGATTGTTATGTTAAGTTTGAAAGCATTACCTGTAAAAGATAATGAAAATAAAATTCTTGGCGGTATCGTGATTTTAAGCGATAATCTTACACAAAAAGAAATTTCTCCTGTAAGTGAAACTCCATCTATTAAAATAAAAGAGACAAAAATTGATAATGCTGATATTAAGAATATTGTTAGATCATTGTGGGATTATATTGAAATTATGAGAGATGGTGATACCGGTGATCTAAATGAAACGCAGATGGATTTTCTCGATGAAATTTATTATGTTTTAAAACAATTTAAAAAATAATATACAAGGAGATGCTCTCTATGCCAATAGTAAATATCCAGATATTAAAAGGACGTTCTCTGGAGCAGAAAAAGAATTTAACTAAAGCAGTAACAGATGCAATCGTTTCGACAATTGGAGTAAAACCGGAAGTCGTGTGGATAGTTATTGAAGAAATGGAAAAGGAAAATTTTGCAACAGGCGGAAAATTACATAGCGAAAAATAGAAAATATAGTTAATAAATTGGTGGTAAAATGAGATCTCAGCATAAAAGTCTGGCAGATGGTAGATGGTTTAAATTCTCATTTCCTATCCAAATGGCGAATATAGGAAGTGAAGTTATTCGGACTATTAATTGGAAAAACAAAAGTAATCCTGAATATAGCTGGTTGGCTTTTGAGAGAGCATTAGAACTTCTTTCCTTAACCCTTTCAGATCCAAAAAATAAAAAAAGGTTTAGAGAATTAACCCGTCTTTATGAAGTTTTAGCAGATTACTTTGCTTTTGATAATGAGTATAAGTCCAGTGACCAATTATGGAAAAATTATTTTTTGGGGTTTAATTATTTGGCGAGATTAAAGTATTGAATATATTTTAAAATTTTCGATCCCATATTTTAAAGAAAGTAAAGAAAGCAGATTCTTCGCTTTGCTCAGAATGACAACTAACCGTAGTGTTGTCATTCTGAGCGAAGCGAAGAATCTGCTTTAAAATTTTTTTTTATTATTCCTTCTAAAAGCTCGCTTTCACTGACTAATAAATAATTGCATAATAATTTTTTCATTATTATAAGACATATTAAAGAACCGGCAAGAATAACATCGCTTCGTGCTGGATGAATTCCTTTTATTTGTTTAATTTGATCAACACTTTTTGTTTTAAGATTTTCATGCAATTTTTCAATGTGATCAAATGATAACTTATATTTATGGATTTTATTTATATCATATGGAAATAGTTCCTGATCCATTGCTGCAAGTGTAGTAACAGTTCCTGCAACTCCAATTAAAATTCTATTTTGTAATTTAATTTCAGAAAGTGCGGAAGTGATCTGGTTTTCGATTTCATTTCTTAAATTTGTATATTCTTCAGGAGTAATAGGCTGTTTTTTTATAAAACGTTCTGTCATACGAACACAACCGATATTGATGCTGAATTCATTTATGTCTTTATCATTTTCTATGATAAATTCCGTACTACCGCCGCCAATATCAAAAACAAGGAGTTTATTGCCAGGGAAGGCCGATTTTACACCTAAAAAAGTATATGACGCTTCCTCATTGCCGGTTATTGTAGAAAATTCCCAATTTAATTTTTTTTTAAATTTATCAATAAAAACATTACGATTTTGGGAATCTCTTACTGCACTTGTTGCAATAATATTTACAGATGGGATTTTATAACTATAAAGAATTTCTTTATATTCAATCAATTTATTTATTGTTCGATCCATAGCTTCATTACTAAGTATCTTTGTTTTATCAACTCCCGCTCCAAGACGAACTACATCGACTTTTTTTAATATTGGTTTAAGTTCTTTATTATTAAGAATCTCGGCAATTAATAGTCTGACAGAATTAGTACCTATATCAATTGAAGCTTTTAGCATTATGACACCATTGATTAAGCCTGATAAATCAGGCAACTACAAAGCTTTAGAGACGCAAAATTTTGCGTCTCTACTTTTTAAAATTCATTAATCCAATTCTCTTAAAAGTATTTCGGCTAGAGTTTCCAGCTTATGTTTATTTTTCATATATCTACCGGTAAACACTTCATTTTTTATTTTTTTTATCTTTTCATTATCTACATTTTTTAACATACTTTTAACTATAGCGGTGTACTCTTTTAATTTATTTTTTTCATTTTCGCATAAATTTATTTTGTTCATAAATAGAATATACCTTTTATTTAAATTTAAATTAAATATCGGTAAAAAAAAATAAAAACTTTAATTATTAATTTCTAAAAAAACCCTTGACATCATAATATGTCTTTGATAAAGTAGTACTTTATTTTAAATGGCGGCGTAGCCAAGCGGCTAAGGCAGAGGTCTGCAAAACCTCTATACATCGGTTCAATTCCGTTCGCCGCCTCCAAAAAATATATTAAACTCCTTTTACAAATTCCAAAATTTTTTCAACAACTTCCGGAAATTTTTCTGTTATAATTACATGATTAGTACTTTTAATGAAATACAATGTTTTTTCAATTGACCCGGCTTCATTATAAATAATATTGGCACTTTCCGAATCAACTTCATAATCCTCATCAGCCTGAATTATTAATAATGGTTTTTGTATATTTTTAAGATCTTTTCGCATTATATTAATTAATTTCATTAATTCATAAATACCTTTTAAAGGCATATGCTTATAATTTACATTTTTATTTTCCGGATCAGATGGAATGAAATTTATTACTCCTTCGCTTTTTTCAGAAAATGATTTAATTAAATTATTTATTTTATCTATCACAGGCAAAAGAAAAAGATATCTTCCGTATGAATCTCGTAAAAGAATAGGGGATGAAATTGTTACTGTACCTGCAATTTTATATTTTTCATAACTTGCTAAACGTAATGCTAATGTCCCTCCCATTGAAAAGCCTATAGGAATGATATTATCAGAATAAGCGGAGAGTATTTTATAACCGCGTTCAACTGAGGAATACCAATCTTCCCATTCGCAATGAGCAAGATCATATGGTGTTGTCCCATGTCCGGTAAGACGAATCCCGAGAACCGAATATCCTTTTTTGAAAAATATATCGCCAAAATATTTCATTTCTTGAGGTGAAGAACTAAAGCCATGTATTAATAAAATCCCTACATTTTTTTGAGAATTTTTGGGTTGTTTTAGGAAAAAAGTATTACCAGGCAGATTGTTCTTTTCCAGAATATTAATATCAACATATTTCTCATCTTGATACTTATTTAAATCATTTTGGTATCTGGTATTCTCATCTTCTATAAGAAAATCAACTAATAAGCTATTTATATATTCGGATTTTTCTTTCAATAAAGATGTTATTGTATCACTAATTTCATGTATTGGCTGCGCTTCATTAGATATTACCAGCGGAGTGTTTTTAATGCGTATTTCATCAAATGAATGTTTTTGCAGCAGATTATCCGATAAAATCATGTAATTGCCATCAGAATGTATTAAATTTGCGCTTTCTGCCTGTTCTAAAAAATTGTTTACTCTACCGTTATTTTCATCCAGAATGGAATAATATCTTTCAGGATTAATCATATCCCTATGAAAATGCAGCTGTTTATAATGCTGAATGATTTTTATTGCAAGATATAATTTTTCAATGAATTTTCTTTTGTTTATCCTTTTTTCTTTTTCATTCCCTAATGAACGAATTAATAATTCTGATAATAAATGCAAAGGATTTATTGTAACCAGCCTGTAAATTTCATTCATATAATCATCGCGCATTTTTATTGAAATTTTCTGACTGCGCATTTTTAAAATTTTTTTAACAACCTGTTCGATTTTATCTCTTCTTTTACTGTTTTTTATAGATTCAAAATGATAAAATAAATTAGTTATTTGTTTATCTCGATTAGTTAGATATTTTGAAACAGGGATAGGAGCTCCAAAAGTAAGATCCATATCAGTATCTTTTAATAATATATTTGATTCGATAAGCATCTCATCACGCACTCGAGAATTTTTTATATCAGAAAAAATATTGATTATTTTTGTTACGAAATTTTCAGTAATACGAATTGGATAAAAAGTTATATTTACCGGCACAATAAATGTTTCAGCTTGACATTTTACATTAATATCTTCAATGCTTAACTCTTTAGAGAAATTTTCACGATATCTTTCAACAAGATCCCAATCTTTATTTTTGTATGCAAGCAAAAAGAGATCTTTATATCTTTGTGCTTTTATTGCAATGACAGCTGATCCGGTATGCGGTTCACGTCGTATATGCAATTCTCTTGAGTAAACGCTTAATTCCCCGGAAGAGCTTAAAACTTTTTTATCTTTTATCATTCCACCTTCAGGAAATATGATTATTTTTATTTCTTTTAGACTTTCTTTTGCTAAGAAATCAATAATATTTGGCAAATCCGTAGGAACAGCTCCAATCCCTTTTAAATATTTAGAAACTTTTTCTTCATTAAAGAATTGCCTTGCTGCAATTGAGCGGCAGACAACACCTTCTTTATTATAAAAAAGATATTGAGGAAGGAATGTTTCTAACCTTGAAAAATGATTAAAGACAAAAATATTTCCATCTTTGATTTTATTATCAACATCATGCATTTTAATGTTAATTTTTAAGCTTTTTTCGAGAAATTCCAATATATTTTTTGTCCACAGGTATTTTTTTTGATCAATAATAAGGTCATCCATATTTAAGGGTATATTTACATTTTCATCATTGTTTATCACTATTATTAAACCTCCATAAAATTATAAAAGACAAAGTGAAATTTATATATTATAATATCGTCATGTATTTTGTGGTCTTTAATTATTATAACAAAAATAAAAAGGAAAAATATTATGGATTATAAATTATTATATACTGTATTTATTTCAGTGTTTATAGCTGAACTTGGTGATAAAACACAATTGGCAACAATGTTATTTGCTGCTGATAAGGAAGTGAATAGTTACAATAATTTATAAATTTACTTGATTAATTTGAAATAGTGAATATAATAGAATATAAAAGAAATAATGCAATTAAAAAATAAAGTATTAAATATAATAATACAAAACAAGCTATTGCAATCTAAAGACAAAGTGCTTTTAGCTGTATCCGGAGGAGCTGATTCTATTGCACTTTTGTACATTTTTAATAATTTACAAAAAAAAATTAATATATCATTGCAAGTTGCTCATTTTAATCATGGATTCAGAGGCAAGGAATCTGATGCAGATGCTAAATTCGTAAAGAATTTATGTGTTAAATTAGGGATTCCATGTACTATCAATAAAAAAAATATTCCTCAGTTATTAAAAAAGAACATAGGATTGTCTCCTCAAGATTTTTCAAGAAAATTAAGATACGAATTTTTAACAGCTACTGCATATAAATATAATTGTAATGTTATTGCAACCGGACATAATTTACATGACCAGACTGAAACAATCTTACTGCATTTATTTAGAGGAACAGGCCTTGCTGGGCTTACTGGAATGCAATTGCAAAAAGAGATTAGTTCGGGAATTAATTTAATTCGACCTTTTTTATTTATCACACGTAAGGAAATCGAAAATTATTTAAATGAAAATAATATCAAATTTCGTGAAGATAGCTCCAATTTTTCAGATAAATATTTACGCAATCATCTTAGGCATCATTTTATTCCTGAAATATTAAAACATTATAATCCGAATTTAGATAATTCTTTGTTGAATTTAAGTAAAATAGTGTCAGATGATGATGATTTTTTAAACAAAATTGTTCAAAAAAAATATGATGAAATTGTCAAAGAAGAAAACGATAATTATTCGATTGATATTAACATTTTAAAAAAACAGCATCCGTCAATTATTAAACGTTTATTACGTGAGACATTATTTAATTTTATGTATAAAAAATGTAAAAAGCAGATTCTTCAGTCGTTTTACTCCTTCAGAATGACATCCACGGAAAAGTGTCATTCTGAGCACATTCGTTTCACTCAGTGTAAACTCCGCGAAGAATCTGCTTTAAAAAAAATTACATATGAACATATAGAATCAATACTAAATTTAATGTATAATTCAACAGGGAGAATGATTGATTTACCCTGTAATTATATTGTAAAAAATGAATATGGTAAATTGATATTTAAAGAAAAACGAAATAAAATATCTCCTTATGAATATAAGATTTCAGTTCCGTCTGTTAATAATTTTATTGAATTAAATATAAAAATAACAGTTTCCATATGTAAAAAAAGTTTAATTAAAGATGGAAAAAATAATGCATATTTTTCTTTTACTGAAATTCCGGATAGTTTCATTTTACGTAATAGAAGGGAAGGGGATCGCTTTATACCTTATGGTATGAATGGGACTAAAAAACTTAAAAAATTTTTTATTGATTTAAAAATATCAAATGAAAAAAGAGATCAAATACCGCTCATTTTATATGGTAAAGATATAATCTGGATCATAGATTATCGTAAAAGCAATAAATATAGAATAGAAAATAAAGGGAAATGTATAGTAAAAATAGTTATTGAGTCCTTAGGGGCTGTTACGAAATAACTTATATATTCAGGCGCTCAGATTCTGGTCAGATTTGGCTGATCCTACTTTCGCAAAATTTGAGACGTAGCACTTAGCTACGTTGAGAATTTTGCTATTGAGGATCGGACAAAGATTACCGGAAGATGAGATGCATCAATGTGTAAGTTATTTCGTAACAGCCCCTAAGGGGCTGCGAAGAATCTGTTTTAATATTTTTAATATAAGGATTATTAATATGGCTCTTGATTCAAAGTTTAGAAAAATTTTAAGATATTCTTTTTATATTATAATTACAACTATGATAATAAGTAATTTGATAATTTATATAAATAACCATTTAATAGAAAAATAAAGTGCGACTATTAATATTATTTTTAACAATTATTTTATTTACAAACATATATGCTGCATCATATATGTTTGATAATGCCAGAATTTTGAGTTTGGCTGGTGCGGGCGGAGCATCGGAAGCGCTGCCATTGCAATATAATCCTGCAAATTTGAATAATCTGAATTTTCAATTAATCGAAACCAACTATATTAGATATTATAATTTTTCAGATCTTTATAAAACATCTTTAATTTATGGCTTTCACACGCAAAACCTACCAATAAAAATAGGATTAATGTACGATAAACAATCAGTTTATGATTTAGACCAGGAAACATTTATTTTTTCATCTGCATTAAAAATAAATAAAATATATTCCGGAATAAATTTAAAAAAATATGATTTTAATTATCAATCATTAGGAGAACATGATAATAGTTATGGAATTGATATGGGACTTATATATCCTTTTGAACAATTCAATGTACATCTTATTTCACG
>JACRDZ010000277.1 GCA_016212735.1 Candidatus Firestoneibacteriota bacterium
GATCAGGTATACGTAATACTGAATCGTTCTGTGTCCCTGGTTTAATGTTTATAATTATTGAACCGGAAATAGTTTTTACTTTTATGCGTGACCCCAGTATTGACTGTGCAATGTTTATCGGGATTTCACAATGAATATCATACCCTTTGCGCTGGAAAAAATGGTGCGGAGCCACATTAACTGTTAAATATATATTCCCATTAATTCCCTCATTTTTTAAATTTGAATGATTTGCGATTTGAATCACTGCTCCATCATTTATCCCGGAAGGAATATCTATGCTGATTTCTTTGTTTTGAGTTATAATCCCTTCTCCGCTGCACACTCTACATGGAGATGTTATAATTGTTCCTCTGCCGAAGCATTTTGAACAGGGCTGGTTGAAAGCGAAAGTGCCCTGTGACATACTTATAGATCCTTTACCTTTACAAACAGGGCATATTTTTGATTGTGTCCCGGGAGTTGCTCCTGTTCCGCTGCATGTTGGACAGTAAGTTTTAACAGGAACAGTAATATTTGTTTTACCACCTGATATAGCTTGTTCAAAAGGTATAGTTATTTCATAATTATAATCTTCATCTCTATATTCTCTGCCAGAATAGGGTTTGTTTCTATTACCAAAAATTGAACTAAAAATACTTCCGAGATCATCAAAAGAAGAATCATTAAAGGATCTATTTCTGAATGTCTGTTGTGATTTGTCGCCGCTCCATAAATCTGAAAAATCAAAACCGTGGATTGAAGCGTCCTTCATTGTATCGTATTGTTTTCGCTTTTCTTTATCTCCAAGAATTTCATATGCTTGATTTATTTCTTTAAAACGTTCTTCAGATTGTTTATTCCCTGGATTAGCATCAGGATGATATTTTTTTGCCATTGTACGAAAAGCTTTTTTTATTTCTTCTTCTGAAGAATCTTTTTTTACACCCAGTGTTTCATAATAATCTTTTGACATAAATAATATCTCCAGTTACAAATTATATACCTATACTACGATAGAATTTACCATAGTTTATTTCATTTAAGCAACAATTATTTTTGAAAAGAAATCTCCAAATACTTTATTAAGTTCTTTGTGTAGATCAATAAGATCACCAGCTGGATTCCATTTTACAATGTTCATTTTTATTCACCTCCTTATTCTAATTTTACTATTTTAATATGCACATCTTATGCCATTGATTAATAAATACAAAAATCATTGATTTAATTGAGTTTTTCATAAAGTACATATTGAGTATGTTTAAAATTGAAACACTATTAAAACATTAATGTTTCATAATTAATCATTAGAATTAACTATTAAGATTATACTGTTTTATTTTTCGCCATAGACTTGTTCTGGATATACCCAGTTTTTGTGCTGTTTTAGTCCTGTTACCATCAAATTCTGAAAGAACACTTTTTATATATTCTTTTGTTACATCAGTTATTGTTGATTTTGTTTGTATATTTTGGTGAGGTTCTGGTAAAGCAAGTACATGTGAGCTTATATTTAGATAATCAGGTAAATCGCTTAATGAAATAATTTTATCGTCATCCATAACAACTTGAGTATGTTTAATAAAAGTAATTAAATCTATTTCGAACATAATTGCAGATTCAATGTCAACAATAATAATATCATAGATAATTTCAGTGATTTTCTTAAGAGATAGAGAAAGATTCAGAAAGGTATCTACACTATATCCTGACTCTATTAATATAGGGGGAATTTCTTGAAAAAGCTTTTTGTCATCTGTGAAAAGTAGTATCTTTTTCATATTAACACCCCAAACTACTTTTTATTAATTCAGGAAATTATTCATTCTCTTCCTTTATCATATCATTATACTCTTCTGCTGACATAAGTAAATCCAATTCGCTGGGATCTGACATTTTTACTGTTATCATCCAGCCGTCATTATAAGGATCGCGATTGATGTTTTCTGGACTATCAAACAATTCTTCGTTTACCTGTATTACTTCACCGCTAATTGGAGCATAAAGATCGGATGAAGTTTTTGCAGATTCTATTACACCAAATTCTGTCATATGTATAACTTCTGTACCTGCTTCAGGTAATTCAATAAAAATTATTTCGCCTAATTCTTTCTGTGCATATTCTGTTATACCAAATGTTGCAATATTTTTTTTAATACTTACCCATGTATGTTCCTTTGTAAATTTAAGATTTTCAGGTAAATTCATATTCTTTTCTTCCCTCCTTTCAATATTATTTATTTTAAATATATTAATTATATCTCTACTCAAGTAATTTCAAGCCTCTTGACTTTATAAGTTCATAAGTCTCGAAGGTTTTTATGAGGTATTGAGAAATTAACATACGCACAAATAATTTGTCAAGAACTTTTTTAATATAATAATATATTATTAGTATTTGACATATATGTTTTTTTCTCTTAGAATTTATATATTCTTTAAATATACATAGTATCTTTCCAAATATGCTTTAATAAAACTTAATATTATTTTCATAGGAGAAAAATCAATGCAGAAACCACATGGGTTCCGGGTTGTTCCATTATTACCTGATAAAATAAAAACGTTAAATGAATTTATTTATAATCTTTACTGGACATGGGATCATGAAGCTCTGGATTTGTTTTCCAGAATTGATCATGACTTGTGGAATGAAGTAAATCATAATCCTGTTCTTCTCCTTTCTAAAATAAATCAGAAGCGTCTTGAAGAATTATCAGAAGATGAAGGTTTTACTTCTCATCTGGAAAGAATTCTTGCGAACTTTAATTGGTATTGCAGGGAAAAAACTTGGTTCGGCAAATTATACGGAGAAAAATATCCTAATCTTGTTATTGCATATTTTTCAGCAGAATTTGGAATTACAGAATCTATTCCAATTTATTCTGGAGGTCTGGGAATTCTTGCAGGGGATCATTTAAAATCAGCCAGTGATCTTGGTGTCCCTATTGTCGGCATAGGGCTTCTTTATCAGCAAGGTTATTTCAGGCAGTATTTAAATATAGATGGCTGGCAGCAGGAAACTTTTTTAAAAAATGATTTTTATAATATGTGTATTCAACTGGTAAAAACTCCTGATAACCAGCCTGTGATGATTAGTGTTGATTATCCAGGCCGTCAGGTGAAAGCTAAAATATGGAAAGTTGAAATTGGCAGAGTCTCATTATATCTGTTAGATACCAATGTATTTGAGAATTCTCTGGAAGATCAAAAAATAACAGATCAACTCTATGGTGGAGACCTGGAGATGCGTATAAAGCAGGAAATAATGCTTGGTATCGGCGGAATACATGCGCTCAAGGCATTACGTATAGAACCAACTATTTTTCATTTGAATGAAGGTCATTCTGCTTTTCTTTCATTAGAACGTATTAAACGATTTATTCAAGAAAAAAATCTTAGTTTTGATGATGCTTATAAAGCGTGTAAAGCAAGCGGTATTTTTACAACACATACACCTGTCCCAGCAGGAATTGATATTTTCCCTCCATATTTAATAGATAGATATTTTTATCCTTTTTATCAAACTTTAAATATTGACAGGGACACATTTTTTTCACTGGGGAGGATAAATGCTAATGATAAAAATGCGCCATTTAATATGGCAACTCTTGCAATTAAAACAACAGTATTCAGAAACGGAGTAAGCAAGCTGCATGGAATGGTATCACGCAAAATGTGGAAAGATTTATGGCCTCTACTCCTGGATGAGGAAATTCCGATAAAATCTATTACTAACGGGATTCATGTAAGATCCTGGATTTCACATGAAATGGAAGGACTTTTAACAAGATATCTTGGCCCCTCCTGGATTCAAGATCCAGCAGATCAGAGTATATGGGAAAAAATAGCAAAAATACCAAGCTCTGAAATCTGGTGGACTCATCAGAGAAGAAGAGAGAATCTTGTAACATTTATAAGAGATAGACTGGTAAAACAGATAAAAGATAGAGGAGGTTCAGCAGGAGAGATTTCGCATGCAGAGCAGGTTCTTCATCCTGAAGCTCTTACTATTGGGTTTGCACGCAGATTTGTTACCTATAAACGTGCAGGTTTAATTTTCAGCGATCCGGATCGTCTTGCTGAAATACTTAATAATAAAGAACGTCCTGTTCAAATTATTATTGCAGGCAAAGCACATCCTCAGGATAATGAAGGTAAAGAAATAATAAAGAAAATAATACATTTTTGCCGGCAGGAAAGATTTCGTTTAAAAGTGGTATTTGTCGAAGACTATGATATCGCTGTATCACGTAAAATGGTGCAGGGTGTTGATATATGGCTGAATACTCCGCGGAGATTATTGGAAGGCTGCGGTACAAGCGGTATGAAAGTTAATTTTAACGGGGGATTAAATTTAAGTATTATAGACGGATGGTGGTATGAAGCTTATGATTCTGATACAGGATGGGCTATAGGAAAAGGGGAAGAATACACTGATAAAGATTATCAGGATAGAATTGAATCAAATACAATTTATGATTTATTGGAGAAAGAAGTTGCTCCTCTTTTTTATAATAGAGATAAAGATCAAATTCCTTATAACTGGATATCTTTAATAAAGAGTTCTCTTAAAAAATTAAATCCTGTATTTAATACAAATAGAATGGTATGTGAATATCTGGAGAAATTTTATTTGCCAGCAGCACAGCGTTATACAAAGATAATAAATAACGATATGCAGGGTGTAAAAGAACTTGCTGTGTGGAAACGTTATATAATGGAAAATTGGTCAGGAGTCAAAATTGAAAAAGTAGAATCTAAAACATTACGTCCTATGCCTGCAGGGTCTAATCTTGAAGTTAGTATAACTATTAATTTGAATAAACTTACACCTAAAGATGTAAAAGTACAGATATATTATGGAATTATGGATACAGAAGGTGAAATTGAAAATGGAGAAATTATTGATATCGAAACATTTAAACATGAAGATGGGAAACATATATATATGGGGCAGATTCCATGCTCTAAAAGCGGGAGGAATGGTTATTTAGTAAGAATTGTCCCGTATCACGAAAATATGATTAATCCATTAGATATGGGTTTAATAATCTGGATGTAATACGATTAATTCGTTTTATCCAGAAAATCTATTTCATCATTTTCTCTTTTAATATCATTAGTCCAGATTGTTCTTGAATTATTTTCATCCAATTCGATTATGATGGAATTATGCCATATTTCTTTAACTCTACCTTTAGTTCCGCATGGAACAGTTGTAACAGCCCAACCATAATCTGATTTAAGAACATAATAATTATCGAAATCTTTTTTGAAAATAATTTCTATACCAGGTTTTATATCACTCATCTTAATCATAATATCCTTTTGAAATTCCTATACTTAAATATATGAATTTAAAAAATATATTTGAATCTTTAAGACAAAAAAAGAGCTAAATTTAAATAAAATTTAATTTAATTAACTAATTATTCATATCAAACTTAAATTGTCAAGAAAAAAATTAATAATAAAATTGGTAATTGTCAAGCTAAAGATATTTTCCTATATTCTTTTTTATTTTTTCCCAGGGGTCTTTTAATTGGACTATTCTATTAAACACTGGTTTTATATTTGTATGATCTTTGGTATCAGCATAGAAATACCCTAGTCTTTCAAATTGAAATCTTTCATCATGTTTCAAATTTGTAATATACGGCTCGATACAGCAATCTTTTAATATTATACAAGAATTAGTATTCATAAATGATTTCCAATTATCTTTTTCATTTTCAGGGGATTCTATTTTAAAAAGTCTATCATACAATCTAACTTCAGCTTTTTTTGCATGTTTTGCTGAAACCCAATGTATTGTTGCTTTTACTTTTCTTCCATCCAGAGCATTTCCACCCTTTGTATCTGGATCAAATATACAGCGAAGTTCAACAATATTCCCATTTGAATCTTTTAACACACTGATGCATTTAATAAAATAAGCATATCGTAATCTAACTTCACGACCAGGAGCAAGGCGGTAGAAATCTTTGTGAGGATTTTCCATAAAATCATCCTGTTCAATGTATAATACTTTAGAGAAAGGAACAATCCGTGTTGATGAATTTGGGTCTTCAGGATTATTTATAGCATTAAGATATTCCTCTTTATCATCCGGATAGTTTTCGATTACAATTCGTAAGGGTCGCAAGACTCCCATATATCGATTTGATTTCTTATTTAAATCTTCTCTTATACAATGCTCTAATAAACCAATATCTACTGTACTGTTTGCTTTTGAAACTCCGATTTTATTACAAAAATTTATTATACTTTCTGGACTATATCCTCTTCTTCTTAATCCAGAAATTGTCGGCATCCTTGGATCATCCCATCCTGTTACATAGTTCTCTTCAACTAACTCGAGAAGTTTTCTTTTACTTAAAATTGTAAAAGTTATATTAAGACGTGCAAATTCTATCTGCTCTGGATGATGAATGTTTAGTTTATCCAGAAACCAATCATATAAAGGATGGTGATCTTCAAATTCTAATGTACAGATCGAATGTGTGATTTTTTCAATGGAGTCTTCAATCCCATGAGCCCAGTCATACGTGGGATAAATACACCATTTAGCCCCTGTATGCGGATGTTCTGCATGTAATATTCTATACATTACAGGATCTCGCAAATTAATATTCGAAGCTGACATATTTATTTTTGCTCTTAAAACTTTAGCCCCATCTTCAAATTCGCCATTTTTCATACGCTGGAATAAATCAAGGTTTTCTTCAATACATCTTTTACGATAAGGGCTTTCAATCCCTGGTTCAGTAAGTGTTCCTCTATATTCCCTTATTTTATCAGGTGACAGATCGCAAACATATGCTAATCCGTCTTTTATAAGTTGAATAGCGTAATAGTACATTTGTTCGAAATAGTTTGATGCAAAATATAATCTGTTTTCATAATTAAATCCCAGCCATTTAACATCTTCTTTTATTGCATTAATGTATTCCATGTTTTCTTTAGTGGGATTTGTGTCATCAAATCGTAAATTACAAATTCCATCGAATTCTTTTGCCAGACCATAATTTATACATATACTTTTTGCATGACCTATATGAAGATATCCATTAGGTTCAGGGGGAAATCGTGTGATCACATTTTTAATCTTATTATTTTTCAGATCATTCATAATAATATTTTTAATAAAATTAATAGATAAAGATTCTTTATTTTCACTCATTGTTGATTTTCCTATATTATTATAATTTATTAAGACTCCACATAAAAAAATCTTTAAAGTTAACATCTATCTGTCGCATGTTATATGACATTATTTTTGCAATTTCCATGAAAACAGGTAAAGCAATTTCTATATTACTATTTAAAAATTCATTTAAATAAGTTTTTTCATAGAAAATTGTTATTGTTTTTTCCATAACTTCTGCATTAGTAAAATGTCTTTCTATTTGTCCAAAAGCCATTTCCCCTGCAATATCACCAGAGGATAAAGTAAACAATGTTATTTTTTCATCACTACTAGTATTTTTTGTGATATTAATTGTTCCTTTTTTTATAAGAAAACATCCTTTTATTATATCATCTTCACAGAATAATTTATCACCAGATTCAAAGAATTGTATCTTACATATAGATTTATTTAAAATTATTTGTTTGGATGTTAATAATTCAGATATAAAGTTGTTTGTCATAATTTGAACCATATTTATGGTCTGCATAGGTTCTTAATTCAGCAGAATTTATCCATTAAATAAAAATTTTTCAAATTTTCACATGTATTTTTAAAACGCAGACAAAAATTATTTATAAGTTCCTGTAAAATTTTTATACCGATATTTTTATAATTATCAATTATATATAAAAATGATTCCCTGGTCATAACCAATAATATAGAATCTTTATGCGCAATAGCATGAGCAGAGCGCAAATTATTGTCAATCAACGGCATTTCTCCAAATATTTCACCATCGGACAGAATTGCCAGTGTTTCTTCTCCGATTCCTGCGATAAACGTACTTATTCTAACAGTTCCTTCAATAATTATGTATAATGAATCTCCATGATCCCCTTCACGAAATATAGTCTCATTTTTTTTAAATATTTCTTTTTTAGTACGTTCAAGTACAATATTACGTTCATTATCATTTAGATTTTTCAGTATTTGTATTTCTGATAAAAAAGATGCATCCATAATTCCTCTATACTCCTTAACTTAAAAGATGACGATATATTGGGAACTCTTTGCATAGATTATATACTTTTTCTTTTGTTTCAAGAATCAAAGTGCTATCAAGAGGATCTTTTAAAATATTATATATTAAATCTGCTATTAATTTCATTTGTTCTTCCTTCATTCCTCTGGAAGTAATTGCAGGTGTTCCGATTCGTATTCCACTTGTAATATATGGAGGCTTGCTGTCAAAAGGAATACCGTTTTTATTCAATGTAATTCCTGATTTTTCAAGAACTTCTTCTGCTTCTTTACCCGAGATATTTTTATTTGTAAGATCTACCAATAAGAGATGATTATCTGTTCCATCGGATATAATATTAAATCCATAATTAATAAGTTCTTTTGCCAGTGTTTGAGCATTTAAAACCACCTGTTTCTGATAAGTTCCAAATTCGTCTGACATTGCTTCTTTAAAGCAGACTGCTTTTGATGCAATTACATTCATAAGCGGTCCTCCTTGAATTCCAGGGAAAACCATTTTATCTATTTGTGCAGCAAATTCCTTCCGGCATAAAATCATTCCTCCACGCGGTCCGCGTAATGTTTTGTGTGTAGTGGAAGTAACAAAATCAGCATATGGAATCGGGCTTGGATGAATTCCAGCAGCTACAAGTCCTGCAATATGAGCCATATCAACCATAAGATATGCACCTGCTTCGTCTGCAATGCTTCTGAATTTTGTCCAATCTATTATTCTTGGATATGCACTTGCACCAGCAACAATAATACGCGGTTTATGCTTTTGTGCCAGAATTCTTATTTCATCATAATCTATCCTGAAATCTTTTTTACTTACTCCATAAAAAACAACATTATATAATTTTCCGGAAAAATTAACTGAACTACCATGAGTAAGATGTCCTCCATGTGCCAGATTCATTCCCATAATAGTGTCTCCAGGTTTAATTATAGAAAAATATACAGCCATATTTGCTTGAGATCCGGAATGAGGTTGAACATTTACATGTTCCGCTCCAAATAATTTTTTTGCGCGTTCGCAGGCTAATTCTTCAGCTATGTCAACATAACTACATCCTCCATAATATCGTTTAGAAGGATATCCTTCAGCATATTTATTTGTCAATACTGTTCCAAGTGCTTCAATAACCGCATCTGTAGCATAGTTTTCTGAAGCGATCATTTCTAATTGATATTCTTGACGTCTGCCTTCCTGATTTATTGCATTATATATATCTTTATCTGTTTTTTTCAAATTTGATAAATAACCAATATTTTTTTCTATAAGAGTTATTTTTCCAATTCGTCTTCCGTGTCTACCTCCTTCAAAATCAGTATTAATCCATGTTTTTATTATAGAATGACACATGCTTATTTCCGTAGTGCGTGCTCCAAGCACAAGAATATTTGCATTATTATGTAAACGTGCATATTGTGCAGTATATTCATTATGACACAATGCTGCACGTATTCCATGAAATTTATTAGCAGTAATAGACATCCCAATCCCGGTTGCGCATATTAAAATTCCATATTCACAAGTACCGCCTGTGACAGAATTTGCAACTTGTTTGACATAATCAGGGTAATCAACAGAGTCGTTCGAATAAGTCCCGTAATCTTTAAAAGAAATATTGAGTCCTGTTAATAATTCAAATAAATTTTTTTTAAGCTCCAATCCTGCATGATCACATGCAATTGCAAATTTCATAAAATCTCCTATATATACTTTTTCCATCCAAGTTGTTCAAGTTTATCATCTTTTTTTATTATATTATTACGCATATTTGAACGGTATTCTTCTAGTTTGTTTCTTAATTTTTTATCTTTTAAGGCTATAATTGAAATTGCAAGAAGAGCAGCATTGCGTGAACGGTCAATTCCTACTGTTGCAACTGGTATACCTTCAGGCATTTGAACAGTAGAGAAAAGAGAATCCAATCCCTGTAAGCTTGAGGAAATCGGTACCCCAATTACAGGTAAAGTTGTATGAGCAGCAATAACACCTGCAAGATGAGCTGCTCCACCAGCTCCTGCTATTATTACCTGGTAATTACTTGTACTTAATTTTTCAACCCACGGAACCAGTTTTTCAGGTGTACGATGAACTGAAAGAATTCGAATAGTAAATTCTACTTTAAATTCTTCTAAAATTAAAGCAGCATTTTTCATGATTGATAAATCTGAATCACTCCCCATTACTATTGCTACAGCTTTATTTCTCATAATTTTACCTCTTTAAAATATAGATTTGATAATAATGGGTAGTTTAGTGTCATGCCCAGGACTGAATAGTGCACCCAGATTTACAATGAGCAATCGGACGTAACATATATCGTACACTTAACCACATAACAATCGCCCCCTTCCCATTTTAACTGTATTTATACATGTTGGGGACATAAATTCCGTTTTTTTGCTGGTCATGGACATGTATAGCTGCGTTGTTCTCGATGCTCAATCTTCACCCACCGAAAAAATTGCAATTTATGTCCCCAACATGTATATTAAAAACGATATTACAAAAAATTACAAGCATTTTTTATTTAAATTATACTATAGAGAAACTCAAATAATAAGTATTCAGATAATATTTGCGTTATAAAATGTTTTTTAGTATACTTTTGAATTGATTAATACCTTGTTGTTTAAATGTTTATAATTAATTATAATTAAGGAGAAGAGAATTGAAAAAAACTTTTGTAATCGATACTAATGTTCTTATTCATAATCCTGATTCACTTACATCTTTTGCTGACAATTCAGTAGTTCTTCCAATAACAGTAATTGAAGAATTAGATAAACTTAAAAGTTTTTCTGATGAACGCGGCAGAAATGCACGAATTGTTGCCAGATTTCTTGATAATCTGCGTTCAGGCGGCAAGCTCAGTGAAGGTGTTCCTCTGGGAAATGGAGGAGTTTTGAGAATTGAATTAAACTGTGAAGCTGAACTTCCTGCAGAAATGAATAAAACAAAATCAGACAATAGAATTTTAATGGCAGCTCTCAGACTGCAGAGAAAAGGTGAAAAAGTATTTTTTATAACAAAAGATATTAACGCAAGAATTAAAGCTGATGCTTTAGGAATAGAAGCCCGTGATTTCGAAAAGCAAAAAGTAAATATTGAAGAACTCTATTCAGGTTGGGCAGAAATTCCTGTAAATACAGAAGAAATAAATACTTTCATATCTCAAAAAGGACTTATATTAAAGGACTTCAATCTTTATGATAATCAGTTTGTTCTGCTTAAAGATAAAGAACATGCTGAAAGATCAAGTCTTGGTAAATATATAAAAAGATTTAATAAAATACTCCCGCTTTATCATCAGAAAGAACCGATTTGGGGAATTAGACCTCTTAATATGCAGCAGCAGTTTGCAATGGATCTTTTGCTTACTGAAGAGATAAAACTGGTTACATTAGTCGGTACAGCAGGAACAGGTAAAACGTTACTGGCTATAGCAGCCGGGCTGCAAAAAACTATTAACGAAGATGCATATAAAAAAATTCTTGTTTCCCGTCCGATTATTCCTCTGGGAAAAGACATAGGATATCTTCCGGGAGATAAAGAAGCAAAACTCTCTCACTGGATGCAGCCAATTTTTGATAATCTGGAATTCTTAATTGATTGCAATAAACGCAAGCAAATAAGTTATGAAGAACTTATTGAATCCAAAAGAATAGAACTTGAAGCTGTAACTTTTATACGTGGACGAACTTTACCAAAACAATTTTTTATTATTGATGAAGCTCAGAACCTTACTCCGCACGAAGTTAAAACTATTATAAGCAGAGCAGGAGAAGATACAAAAGTAATTCTCACTGGAGATCCTTATCAGATTGATAATCCTTATCTTGATGCAAACAGCAACGGGCTTACATATGTTGCAGAACGTTTCAAGGGGGAGGAAATATTTGGACATGTTACACTTGAAAAGAGCGAAAGAAGCTATCTATCTTCTCTGGCGGTTAAATTATTATAGTTGTACTTGTCTATTTTTAATATTATTTAATTTATTCATATATTTGTCTACATTAATAATGTATATACGGTGATTCTCCCACAAGGGACTTTCACCCTATCAGTTAATGCCCATGCTGAGCATTTGAACCAACAAAAGCACGCCGTCTGGCCAAGAGAGGTTTGAATTTCATTATAAACCAAAACACGGCAGTTGGTTAAACATTGCAGAAATAGAGCTTAGCATTTTAACTGTCTTAAAATTGTATAAATGCGGCTTTTTAATAACCCTGAATTTCTAGAAATTTTTGAAAGAGTATCGCCATTAATATAGTTTTCATAAATTGAAAAGTAAGCATGATATTTCTTAGAAGCCTGCCCGATGGTGTAGATGTATCAAAACGTTCGGTAACAGATATAAAATCAACGCTATATTTATCAAATAATTCTATAAGCTGATAAAAATCTTTAGGCGATCTTGTTAAACGATCTATTTTGTAAGAAATAATAAGATTTATTCTTTTTTGTTTTACATCTTCCAAAATTTCTTGCAATGCCGGGCGCTTAATATTAGCCCCTGTAAAACCAACATCAGAATAAACCTTAAATATTTCCATATTCTCCTGACTGGCAATAAAAGATTTGATTTTTGCTTCTTGAGCTTCGCATGAGTTAAATTCAACCTCTGCTTGGTTGTCTGTGGAAACTCTTGTATAAATTGCGCATTTTGATTTAGCTTGCATAATTCCACCCCTTTGTATTAAAATACCTTAAAATTTGATTTTATTGGTTATTTTGTGATATAATTGCTTTGATAAGGAGGTTCTTATGGAAAGAAAAGTTACTCTATCCCGCACTGATGCTTTACAGAAAATGATTTCCGAAGCACAAAATATGCCAGGACTTATAGATTTAATGACAGTATATGGTAAATTAAATGAACTGATGTTAAAAAGCAATGAATATCTTAGCGTTTATACATCAAAAAAAATTTCGTCATTAAGTAATAGTTCTTCATAATTTTTTAAGGAGATAATTGTGCCTACATGGGGTGAAATTTTAACAGAACTTCAACAAGTTCAAAATCAAACAAAACTGCCACCGTTTGATAATGTAAGACGTAAATATCTTACCTTATTAAGGAATAAATCTGGTAGAGATGTAATACTATATGCTAGCAAATGGACATCTCCTGGGGCATCCCCAAATGATATAACTATAATTGAAGAAGACCTTCAAGGATTCATGGAAGTAATTCATGGACTAACAACTCCAAATTTAGATTTAATAGTTCATAGTCCTGGTGGTTCTGCAGAAGTAACCGAAGCACTCGTCTCATATATCAGGACAAAATTTACTCATGTTAGAGTAATTGTCCCACAGGCTGCAATGTCAGCTGCAACTATGCTTGCGTGTTCTGCTAATACAATTGTGATGGGAAAACATTCATTTTTAGGTCCTATTGATCCTCAGTTTATATTAGCGACTCAAATCGGTATACAATCTGTACCAGCACAAGCGATATTAGATCAATTTGATAAAGCTAAAGAAGAATGTCAAGATCCAAAATTACTTGGTCATTGACTTCCTATTCTCAGTCAATATGGCCCAGCTTTAATTGTCCAATGTGAAAATGCAATTTCTTTATCAAAAACATTACTTACCGAATGGCTTCAACGGTATATGTTCTCTGGAAACCCAAATTCTGCTGAGAAAGCAGAAAAAATTGCAGATTATCTTTCAAACCATACAGAATTCAAAAGCCATGGAAGGCATATATCCAGAGACAAAGCTAAAGAGTTAGGTTTAAATATAGAAAATTTAGAAGACGACCAAGATATTCAAGATTTAGTTTTGTCAATATTTCACGCTACTACTCACACTTTTAGCGGTACTTCTGCAGTAAAAATAATTGAGAACCATAATGGTAAGGCGTTTATTAAACAGCAAATTGTTTCGATTCAATTACCAACACAACCCATCTCTCCACCTAAACCAGCTTAATGTAATAAAAATAATAGGATTCTACCTTCCAAAAATATGGTACAAAAGGATTTAATATTTTTCTATTTGTGTATGGTGACCACATAGCAAACCCTTCAGCACTTTGTAAAAATTTCCCCTTTGAAAAGAGGGATTGAAAAGAATTTATGGGCGAAAAAATTCATTAAAAATATTATTTATTCCCCCTCACAAAATGAATAACCCCGAGGCAAGCCTCGAGGTATCTAAAACATTAGAACTAAAACCTAAAAGCAAAACCGAAATAGGTAACCCCGAGGTAAACCTCAACGTTTATACCCTGTTTTTTAAATGTCTGTGTGTACAGCCTGATGCGTCTTTTAAATTCCGCAAACGATTCTTCACTCCATCTATAAGAGTTAAAATAAATTCCAAGATGCTTTACCTCTTTAATTCAATGCTTCATTGAAATATTTATTAAAACCGTGTTTGGAAAGATAATGATTAAATGTTAGTATTTTATTGGAGGAGAAGGAGATGTTAAATAACAAAGCATATTTTGATGTGATTGTTATTGGAGCCGGACCTGCTGGTATTACTGCTGCAGCGGGTATTGCAAAACAGGGGATAAGTGTTGCTGTAATTGAAGGAGCCGTATATCCAGGAGCAGAGAATTGGTCAGGGTGTGTCTATTTTGCTGAAAACCTTGTATTGCCTGAAATATTCGGAGAAGAGATTATTAAAAATGCCCCTTATGAACGTAAAGTTGTAAAAAGAGGTATATTTATTACAGATGGAGTAACAAGTATTGGAGCAGAATATACTTCGCAGGAGATTTTTAAACACAGCTATATTGTTCTTCGTCCTATTTTTGACAGATATCTGGCATATGAAGCAAAAAAATTGGGAGTTGTAATTTTTACAGAAGTTCATGCACGCAATTTATTGCGCAGGGGAAAAAGAATAATTGGCGTTGATACAGAACGCGGTCCTGTTTATTCAAAAGTTGTTTTCCTTGCTGAAGGAGATGCCAGTGAACTTGTTGCAAAGGAGGGATATGAAACTTCTTCAAATCCTTCATTTATGCAGGGGATTAAGCTCGTACTTAAACTTTCTAAAATTGAACTGGAAAAACGCTTTGGTTTAAAAGATGGTGATGGAACAGCATATGAAATTCTTGTTAGAAACGCTAATATTGGCGGACGTACTGTACCTCTTAATATAGCTGGTTTTTTGTATACAAACAGAGAAAGCATATCTTTAGGTCTTATCGTATCAATTGAAAATCTTAAAGAAAATTTTAACGGAAACCACAATATCCTTATTGAATGGTACAGGTCTCTGCCTTTTATAAAAAAAATAACAGAAGGTGCTTCTTTAGTTTCTTTTGGTGCAAAGCTTATTCGAAGCGGCGGGATAAAACAAATGCCTGAACTTGTTGATGATGGACTCGCGATTGGAGGTGCAAGTACTGGTCTTGGCATTGATCTTCCGTATCCTAATTTTACTGGTCCTGCGACTTGTACAGGAAATATTTTCAGTAAAGCTGTTGGTAATATAATTAAAAACAATAGTGATTTTACAAAAAAAGAATTAAATGACAAATATGTTGTCCCTCTTTTAAATACTCATTATGCAATTAATGCAAAATCTCTTGAAAACTGGCCTTTATATCTTGAAAAAACACGCGCATTATTTGAAAGTTATATAGATTTACCCTTAAGTTTTCTGAATGTTAGCTACTCTGAGGAATTAAGTCCTATTACACGATTATCAAGCAGAGCAAGAATACTGCGTGATTATCTGTCCCCTAAAAAAATACAGAGTTTAAATAAAGATTTCAAAATATTTAAACACAGCATTAAATTTAAAATGAACAACATAATATTTTATTTATTACGCAATACAATCATGGAACCATTCTTTTTATTTTCTAAAAATGATAATAATTTTAAATTGAAGTTGTTTATTCGTGATAAAGAAGTTACACAAGAAAAGTTACCGTTTTTTATAAAATACAGATTAAAAATATATAATCCAATAATAAGAGAAATAATGTCAACAGTTTATAATAATAACTCAGTTCCATGGAAAGATAAACTGTCTGGCGCAGTAAAATCGCTTAAGAGCAGGATCTCTGTAATTGATATTGTTGGGTTTGGTATTATCTTTTTTATTTATGCAATTATTGCTGGATTTACTGCTTTATATGATGCGATAAGATTTTTTATTTTGAAAGTACCGCCGGATAAAATATTAAATAATTTTTCTGAGCATTACAAAAATGAAATGAAGAAAATGTGCAGTCTTGATGCAACATCCGTACGGATAACAGATACAATTGAAAAAAAATTATCAACCATAACATATCTTCCTGTTCCAGACTCTCATATTATTTTTAACTGGCCTCTAAAATTGATAGAGAATAAAAATATCGAAAATTATTCTATATGGCATATATGCCCAGCTTATGTTTATTCATTTAAAAACGCTTTTACAGGTTATCCTAAATTAAATATAGAATATGAGAATTGTATAAAATGTGAAACATGCTGGCATAGTATGGATGTTTTGAACTGGTCAAGAAGCGGGAAACATCGATTAATTTATGAAGTTTATTCAGAGGCTATGGATGAATTAATATCTAAAATTAATAAAGAAAGCCCAAAATTACTTACCTATAATAACTCTTCTTCAAATAAAGCTATTTTACCAGATGAGAATATTACTAATAAAATAAAAGATATAATTGATACTTTCGGAATTATTTGTATTCATTTTTCTTATAGACTCGAACATACAAAATCTCATCTTATTGATAATACAAAAAGAGAATGGCTGGGAAGACTTTTTTTATGGGCAGAAGAGATAATAAATAAAGCAATTAAAGAAAACACTGATAATGATTTATCTAATATATTGAAAGAAATTGAAGAA
>JACRDZ010000280.1 GCA_016212735.1 Candidatus Firestoneibacteriota bacterium
AAGGCTTTGGGCAAGGCCGCAGGAGCAAAAAGCTCGCAGGCGTACCCTTTGTGGTACGTCGAGAACTTTTTGCTCCGAGAACGCAGCCCAAAGCCTTTGCAGCCGACCGCAGTAGAAGAGGGTTAGCGCTGTAGTGTTAGTATGAAGGCGCTTAATTATATGGCAGGAAGAAATTTTATTATTTAATAATATTTGGGAGTTTAATAAAAAACAGCATTTTAGTACTTTTTATTATTTCTTCACCCTCTTCTTCAGATATTAATACTGCATTGTTTTTAGGGGCAATTTTGTCCAGAATAATATTTTGTTTAATATAATATTTTTTACCTGAAACTAACGTAAGTTCAATTTCTGTTGTATTTCCTGCAACTGTTTTTAGTATATGTTTACCAGCAGATGCATAGAAAAAGAAATATGTTTTCCCTTTTGTAAGTCCAATTGGCTTATTATCAAGATATACTCTAAATGGTACCATAAAACCAATAAAAGAAGGACGGAGAATAAAAACAAGAGCTTTATCTTCGCTTATTTTTGGTCTGACAGGATTTTCTTTAATTATATAATCAAATTTACCTGAACATCCAAATATTAAAATTGACATCAATATGAATATTATATACTTTTTAATTTTAATCATAATAAAACCTATTAAAAAATTTTAACTTAACCTTATAAAATTATAACAGCTTTTGTTAATATCTCCAAATATATTTTTATATATAATAGAATAACCTCGATTTTTAATGAAAATGCTTAAAAATATCTTATATTATACATATTTTTGCTATATTTTTGATAAATTCAATATATTCCAACTAAATTCATTTAAAAATAAAGCTTGATTTTGTAATAAAGATTATGTATATTTACTGTTAGCACTCATTAATGATGAGTGCTAGTAAAATTTTACTTAAATAAAATTTAAATTTAGAAAGGGGGGAATTAAAAAATGGCTATAAAACCTATATTTGATAGAGTATTAGTAAAACCACTGGAACCAAAAGAAGAGATAAAGGGTGGAATTATTATTCCTGATACTGCTAAAGAAAAACCTCAAGAGGGTGAAATAATAGCAGTCGGTACAGGAAAAACTCTCGAAAATGGCAAAAAACAAGAATTCACAGTAAAAGTTGGAGATAAAGTTCTTTTTGGAAAATATTCTGGTACTGAAGTAAAAATCGATAACAAAGAATATTTAATTATGCGCGAAGAAGATATCCTTGGTATTTTATAATAATAAAATCTATAAGCTTTTAGCTCTTAGCTATTAGCAAGAAAGGAAGATGAGAAAATGGCAAAACAGTTATTATTCGACGAAGAAGCTAGACGTTCTTTGTTGCGCGGTGTTGACCAATTATCAAACGCAGTTAAAATAACATTAGGACCTAAAGGCCGTAATGTTGTTCTTGATAAAAAATTTGGTTCACCAACTATAACAAATGACGGAGTAACAATAGCAAAAGAAATAGAATTAAAAGACCCATTTGAAAATATGGGAGCTCAATTAGTAAAAGAAGTAGCTACAAAAACACATGATGTAGCAGGTGATGGAACAACTACAGGAACATTGCTCTCTCAGGCTATAATTCATGAAGGATTAAAAAACGTTACAGCTGGTGCTAATCCAATGTCATTAAAAAAAGGAATAGAAAAAGCTGTAGAAAGAGTTGTAAAAGAAATAAAAAGCATGAGCACTAATATAAAAGACAAAGAAGAAATTGCTCAGATTGCTGCTATTTCTTCAAACAACGATTCTGTAATTGGTAATTTAATTGCAGAAGCTATGGAAAAAGTCGGCAAAGATGGTGTTATTACAGTTGAAGAAGCAAAGAGTATGGATACTACATTAGAAGTAGTAGAAGGAATGCAGTTCGATAAAGGATATATCTCTCCATATATGATTACAGATGCAGAAAGAATGGAAGCTGTTCTTAAAGATCCTTATATTCTTATTTATGATAAAAAAATAAGCTCAATGAAAGACCTCCTTCCTATTCTTGAACAGATTGCCAGAACAGGTAAAGCACTCCTTATCATATGTGAAGAAGTTGAAGGCGAAGCACTGGCAACATTAGTAGTTAATAAACTACGCGGAACATTAAACTGTGTAGCAGTTAAATCTCCTGGATTTGGCGACCGCAGAAAAGCAATGCTCGAAGATATTGCAACACTTACAGGCGGTCAGGTGATTTCTGAAGAAGTCGGTAAAAAACTGGAGTCTGCAACTATAAATATGCTTGGACAGGCTAAAACAGTAAATATTGACAAAGATAATACTACCATAATAGAAGGTGCCGGCGACAAAAATGCTATTACCAAACGTATTGGTCAAATCCGCCGTCAAATTGAAGATACAACATCAGATTATGATAAAGAAAAACTTCAGGAACGACTCGCTAAATTAGCAGGTGGTGTAGCAGTTATCAATGTTGGTGCAGCAACTGAAACAGAAATGAAAGAGAAAAAAGCAAGAGTTGAAGATGCACTGGCTGCTACAAGAGCTGCTGTAGAAGAAGGAGTTGTCCCTGGTGGTGGAGTTACCCTTTTACGCTGTATTAAAGTTCTTGATGAAGTTAAAGCTGAAGGGGATGAAGCTACAGGAGTCAATATCATAAAACGCGTTCTGGAAGAACCAGCAAGACAGATTGCAACAAACGCTGGTAAAGATGGTTCAATAATAGTTGATCGTTTAAAATCAGAGAAAAATATCAATGTAGGTTATAATGCAGCAAATGATACTTATGTTGATATGATTAAAACAGGTATTATTGATCCGACAAAAGTTACTCGTTCTGCTCTTCAGAATGCAGCAAGCATTGCAGCTCTTCTATTAACAACTGAAGCACTGGTTACAGATATTCCTGAAGAAAAACCAGCAATGCCTCCAATGCCTCCAGGCGGCGGAATGTATTAATCGGAAAAAATAATTTATTTATAATTATAAGCCGTTCTATTTTATGCGCTTTTGGAAAATTATCCAAAAGACATAATTAGAACGGTTAGGTTTTTCTAACTCATTACTATTTAAGGGTTTCTCTCTAGTTCTCTGTGGTTAATTTTTGACATTACCAATTTTGATTTGAGGAGAATATAAATATGAATGATATTATAAAAGTTATAATATTAGGTATTGTAGAGGGACTGACAGAATTTCTGCCTATATCCTCAACAGGCCATTTGATTATAGTAAATGAATTTATAAATTTTACAGGTAGTTTTGCAAATATGTTTGATATCGTAATCCAGCTTGGAGCTATTCTATCAGTTATTGTATATTTCTGGCGAAAACTTTCCCCTTTTGGTAATAACAAAACATCGTTGGAAAAAAACGAAACATGGGAAATATGGAAAAAGACTATTATTGGTGTTTTCCCAGCGCTTATTTTGGGTTCAATTTTTGGAAAGCACATTAAAAATTATTTATTCAATCCTATTACTGTTTCATCAGCATTAGTTATCGGTGGTATTGTTTTAATTATTATTGAACGCAGAGAAATGCGAAGTCAAATAACAACCATTTCAACACTAAATTATAAAACAGTATTTTATATTGGTATGATTCAATGCCTTGCCATGATACCAGGTACTTCACGGTCTGCCGCAACTATTATTGGCGCAATGTTATTAGGTGCTTCAAGATTAGTTGCTGCTGAGTTTTCTTTCTTTTTAGCTATCCCGACGTTATTTGCTGCTTCAGTATACTCACTTCTTAAAATAAATTTTAACCTCAACATATTCCAAATTGAACTGCTTATTATAGGATTTATTGTATCGTTTTTAGTTGCATGGATTGTAATTGCTAAATTTATTAAATTTATCAGCAAACATGATTTTAAATTTTTCGGCTACTATAGAATAGTATTAGGAATCTTTGTCATAATATATTTTATTAAAGATAAATTTTAAAACTTTTATCAAATTTCGATTTGATTTACATTTTAATAAATTAAGGAATTGTAAAATGGAATCAATTAAAATTAGTAATGCAATTCTCTATCTTATTCAAGGGGATATTACAAAACAAAAAACTGATGCTATTGTTAATGCGGCAAATTCATCTCTTATGGGTGGAGGAGGTGTAGACGGCGCAATTCATTATGCTGGCGGACCATCAATCTTAAATGAATGTAAAAAAATCATAGAAAAGATTGGACATCTTGCAACGGGTGAAGCAGTTATCACAACAGGTGGTGACTTATCTGCAAAATATGTAATTCATACTGTAGGCCCATTCTGGAGAGATGGGAATCATAATGAACAAAATCTTTTAGCAAATGCTTATAAAAACAGTTTAAAACTTGCTTTAGAAAAAGGATTAAAAACAATTTCATTTCCATCGATTTCTACAGGCGCATATCGCTATCCTATTAATGAAGCGACTAAAATAGCGTTAGAAGCTGTTGTTGATTTTATTAAAAAAGAAAAAAGCATAGAGGAAGTACATTTTGTGCTTTTTGGTCAAGATACATACAAAATTTATAAAAACGCACTAAAATATTTATAAGAAAAGGAAAATATGGCAATAATTGGTTATTGTAAAAAAATCTGTAGTAAAAGTTTTATATTAATAATTGGATTTCACTGATATATTAAATTAAATACTTTAGAAATTTTTATTTATGACGATTAAATAATAAAGAATATAACTCAAATAATACTATATAATATTTTTAATAAAAGTACTTTTAAAAGGAGAATAAAAATGTCAAAGCTTTGCCATTTTTGTAATAATGAAATGATTATTGGAAAATTAAAAAATAATGATTCATTAAAAAATGAACAAATGGAATCAAAATCGGAAAATAGCAGAAAAAATAAAAATGAATTAGAAACTATTGTATATAATTGTCCTTCATGTGGAGTAAAGGAATCACATATAAATTTATATTAGAGTCCATAACATTTGCAGCTAATCGCAGTAGAAAGTGTCCTGATAGTTTCTTAGATTAATTGTAACTATTCAGCATAATCTTACCAATTTATTTCATGAATTCTGGTAATTCTCCT
>JACRDZ010000279.1 GCA_016212735.1 Candidatus Firestoneibacteriota bacterium
ATAATGACGGATCTGCGCATCATAAGATGTGGTATCCGCCTTTTAATACAGGTACAGGTTATGCTATGGGAATACGTGCAGGTGCTGAAATGACGAGCTTTGAGATGAGATTTATTGCATTGCGCACAAAAGATGTAATATGTCCGACAGGAACACTGGCACTTGGTTTTGGAGCTAAGCAGGTAAATGCCCGCGGGGAACAATTTATGAAACAAAAATACAGTCATATGGGTGGAGAAGGATCTCCAACCTGTATGCGGGTATACGGTCCAACTCTGGAAAATAAAGAAGGCCGTGGACCATGTTATATGGATACCAAGCATTTAAATCCGGACCAGGTAAAAGCTTTAAAAAGTTCTTATCTTGATATGTATCCAGGTATTGTACTTTACTGGGCGGCTAATGGTATAGACCCAGGCAAAGAACAAATAGAAATTTGCGGTACAGAACCTTATATATTTGGAGGACATTGCCAGGCTGGATATTGGATTGATGTAAGTCGTAAAACAACACTAGAAGGACTATATGCTGCTGGAGATGTTGCTGGAGGTTATCCATATAAATTTGTCAGCGGATGCTGGGCTGAAGGAGTACTTGCTGCTCGCGGTGCAGTTGAATATATAAAACAAATTAAAAACAGCCAAAATGATCTTTCAAAAGCAGTAGATATTGAATCCAGAAGAGTTTATGCACCAATAGAACGTTTTAATAAAGAAAAAGAGGGAGTCTCTCCGGATGAAATGGAAGAAAGACTTCAAAAAATAATGGACGAATATGCTGGAGGTATACGTACTTATTATGAAATGAATGAAGAAAGATTAAATGTAGCAAAAAAACATCTTTTAAAGATGAAAACCCAAATAAAATTTTTAATTGTGCAAGACAGCCATGAACTTGTTAAAGCACATGAAATAATAGACCGTATAGAAGTGGCATCAATACTGGTTGAACATTTAATACACCGTAAAGAAACAAGATGGCCTGGTTATACTACAAGATTAGATTTCCCAAATAAAGATGATTTTAACTGGCTGAAATTTGTTAATTCAGTTAAAGATATAAATACAGGTGAAATTAAAATAATTGAACGGCCATATAAACAGATAGTACCCGGAGACAGATATTTGCCAAGATAATATATGGAGGTTATAATATGAGTATTCTTGTTGATAAAAATAAATGTACTGGATGTAAAGGACTTAAAGAACCAAAATGCGTACAGAATTGTCCTGGTGATTTAATGGCATTAGACGAAAGCGGGAAATCATATATACGTGATGCAAAAGACTGCTGGGATTGCATGGTATGCGTAAAACTATGTCCGCAGCGCGCTCTTTCCACTAAATTGCCTTATCAATTGGCAGATTATAAAGCTACTTTAATTCCAGTAGTTTCTCAGGACAGTATTAAATGGATTTGTACGGATATAGAAGGAAAAGTTGAAGAGTTTGTGATTAAAACAAGGGAAATATAGCAGATAATAGCACAGCTCTTATCAATGCTGTATATGATAAACAATAATATTAGGAGGAATAAATGGAACAGATAAAACCGCATGGCGGGAAACTTATTAATTTAATTGTTAAAAATGAAGAAAGGGATACTTTATTAGAAAAAGCAAAAATATTTCAAAAAGTGGAATTAAATAAAAGAGAACTTTCAGATATGTATCTATTGTCAATAGGTGCATTCAGTCCACTCGAAGGATTTATGACAAAAAAAGATTATAATGGTGTTGTGGATAACATGCGTCTTTCAAGCGGATATGTCTGGACTATTCCAATTACTTTATCAGTAGATAAAAATAAAGCAGAAAAAATAAATATTGGTGAAAAAATAGCTTTAACAAATAATGAAGAGATTATTGCTGTTATGGATATTGAAGATAAATTTGAATTCGATAAAGATAAAGAAGCAATACAAATTTATGGTACAAATGATATTAAACATCCTGGAGTCGCATATCTTAACTCTATGAAGGAAATTCTTTTAGGAGGTAAAGTTTCCGTTCTGCATCCTATAAAATACACAGATTTTATTAATTATCATCTTACACCTGAGGAAACCAGAAAAGTTTTTAAGGGAAAAGGATGGCGGAGAATAGTTGCGTTTCAAACAAGAAATCCAATTCACAGAGCTCATGAATATTTGCAGAAATGTGCACTTGAGGTTGTTGACGGATTAATGATTCATCCCATTGTCGGTGAAACAAAAGGAGATGATATACCTGCAAATGTTAGGATGAAATGTTATGAGGTTTTATTAGACTTATATTATCCAAAAGATCGTACTATGCTCGTTGTCTTACCCGCTGCTATGCGTTATGCAGGGCCTAAGGAAGCAATATTTCATGCATTAATACGGAAAAATTACGGTTGTACGCATTTCATTGTCGGAAGAGATCATGCAGGAGTCGGGAACTATTACGGGACATTTGATGCTCACTATATTTTTGATGAATTTGAATCTGAAGATATAGGGATTACACCTCTTTTCTTTGATCACAGTTTCTATTGTAAAAAATGTGAAGGTATGGCTTCTTATAAAACATGCCCTCATGAAGCCGTCTCCCACATTATTTTAAGCGGAACACGTGTACGTGAAATGCTTGGTAAAGGAGAAATTCCTCCTCATGAATTTACCCGACCTGAAGTTGCTAAAATTCTTATAGAAGCTTCTTTAGGAAAATAAAAAATGAATAAAATTATAGTTAAAGTGCTGATTATTCTTTCGGGAATACTAATTTTAGTATTATGTTTTTTTTTGCTAAAGAAAAAAGAAGAGACCGATAAACTAAGCACTTTAAGAGTCGGTTATTTTTTAAATATAACACATCCTCAGGCTGTTCTTGGATTAAATCGTTCTGATTTTGATAATATTTTTAGTGATATAAAAATTGATAAAAAAGTATTTAATGCAGGACCTCAAGCTGTACAGGCTTTTATGGCAGGGGAATTAGATATTGGATATATGGGACCTGGCCCTGCGCTTAACGCATTTAGTAAATCTCAGGGAGAAATACTAATAATTGCAGGCGCATGTGAAGGAGGAACCCTGTTTATAATTCAGACAGATTCCTCAATAAAAACATTACAGGACCTTTCAGGTAAAAAAATTGCTACTCCCCAATTAAGCAATACCCAGGATTTGCTGCTGCATCATCTTTTAAGTAAAATTGGACTTAACGATACGCTGCACGGTGGGAATGTAGATGTAATAAATATATCTTCATCAGCAATATTTACATTATTCCAGCAAAAGGAAGTTGAAGCAGCTTTAATACCTGAACCATGGGGTACAAGACTTGTTGAAGAAGCAAATGCCAGGATATTTATGGATGAAAAGGATGTTTACAGAAATGGAGATTATCCTGTAACAGTACTTGTTACAAGAAAAACTTTTTTAATCAAACATCCGGATATTATTAAGAAATGGCTAAAAAAACATATTGAATTAACCGATGAAATATTAAATGATTTTACACCTGTTAAAAAAAGTTTTTTAATAGAATTAAAAAAAATATCCGGGAATAATATTTTATTATCTGAAAAGATTCTTGATAAAGCATTTAAACGTACAAAACCGTCATATAAATTAAATATAGATGCAATGCAGGATTTTGCAAATATTTTATTTAACGGAAGTTATGTCCGTACACCAATAAATTTGAATGAAGCTGTGGATTTGACATTATTAAAAGAAGTAAGCAAAATTTAACCTAATTAAAAGTATAGGAATTTCAAAATTTACAAATTCGGCTTGATAAATTGAGCAACTACATTGAAATTTTTGTAGTTGCCTGATTTATCAGGCTTAATTTAACGTATAGGAATTTCAAAGTTATTAGTTTTAAGTAGTAAGTTATAAGTTTAGAACTAAAAACTTAAGACTTAAAACTTAAAACTAATTTAAAGGTTTTTTTATGAAACTTGAAATTAAAAATGTATCTAAACATTTTTATTCAAAAAATGGAAAATTAAGTGCTGTTGAAAATATCAATCTTACTATTAACGAAGGAGAATTTCTCTCCATAGTTGGACCGTCAGGTTGCGGAAAAAGCACTCTCTTAAATCTTATTGCTGGTCTGGAAACCCCTGATGAAGGTACTATTGAATTAGATGGAGTAAAAATTACAGTACCAGGGCCAGATCGAGTTGTTATCTTTCAGGAAGGAGCTCTTTTCCCATGGCTTTCAGTAATAAAAAATGTCGAATTCGGGCTTAAAATGATGGGTTTAAGTAAAGAAGAACGTCGTGAAAAAGCCAGAGAATTCTTGAGTCTTGTTCATCTCAGTAAATTTGAAAATTCTTTTGTGCACGAACTTTCCGGCGGGATGAAACAGCGGGTTTCTATTGCTAGAGGTCTTGCAATGAATCCTAAAATATTACTCCTTGATGAACCTTTCGCTGCTTTAGACTCACAGACAAGAGAAATACTTCAGGCAGAACTTCAGGAAATATGGATGCGGACTAAAAAAACATTTATATTTGTAACTCATAATGTACAGGAATCTGTTTACCTTGCTAATAGAGTTCTCATGTTTTCTGCCAGTCCAGGTACAATAAAACATGGATTCTGGATACCTCTGGAACGCCCGCGAAGTTTACAGAATATGGATCTAATTAATATTTCTAATACAATTGTAAAAGAATTAAAAGATGAAGTAGAAAAAGTTATAGGTTATGAATTTGATGGAAATAAATTGGAGATAAATAATGAATAATCTCATAAGTATATTAAAAAGAATCTTGTTTTTTGCTCTTTTTATTGCTTTTTGGACTCTTTTATATGAAATGCATATATGGAAAGATTATCTTTTCCCATCACCGTTTTCTGTTTTTAAAACTATTTTTTATGGGATAAAAGATAAAATATATATCTTTGCTGCTCTTGCTAGTATTAAAAGAGTTGTGATTGGTTTTCTTATAGCTATGATAATTGGTATCCCTATGGGTATTCTTATAGGAAAATTTAAAATTTTGGATGAAACACTTGGAGCAATGCTTATAGGTTTCCAGAGTTTACCAAGTATTGCATGGCTGCCTCTTGCAATGTTATGGTTCGGAATAAACGATAAAGCTGTTATTTTTGTTGTTGTTTTCGGGGCAGTCTTTTCTGTAGCATTAGCTACTATTCATGGTGTAAAAAACGTCTATCCTCTTTATATACAGGTTGCCAGAACAATGGGTGCAAAAGAATGGACTCTATTTTTTGATGTTATTATTCCTGCAGCAGTCCCAAGTATAATAAGCGGGATGAAGCTTTCGTGGTCTTTTGCCTGGCGTGCATTACTTGCAGGAGAATTGCTTTCAACAGGTGCAGGTCTTGGCCAGGTTCTTATGATGGGGCGTGAATTAAGCGATATGTCACAGGTCATGTCTGTAATGATAATAGTAGCATTAATAGGTTATATTGTTGACCATTTTGTTTTTCAGACTTTCGAAAGAAGTATAAGAATAAAATGGGGGCTTGAAAAATAACAGGGTGTTAATAATGTATCTATTATGTTAATTAACAATAATTCCATATTTTTTAATACGCAATCCTAATTTTCTCATAGTAATACCAAGTCGTCTTGCTGCTTTTGCCTGAACATTTGCACATTCACGTAATGCTTCAATAATTTGTTCTTTTTCTATTTCCTCAAGAGTTTTTGTTAATTTATTTGATATATCATAAGGTTTTACTTCGAGATGGCTTATTGAAGTTTTTTCAGTTGAATTATCTTTATTTAAATTAAATTCATAAAAATATAGATTATCATTATTTATTTTTTCATCTGAACTCATAACAACTAATCTCTCAATACAATTTTCAAGTTCTCTTACATTACCAGGCCAATCATATTTTATAAATATTTCAAGAATTTCCGGTGATAAAGAAACGTTTTTATTATTTTCCCTATTGGTTATATTTAAAAAATGCAATGCTAAAGCAGGAATATCTTCCTTACGCTCTCTTAATGCAGGGATAAAAATAGGGACAACATTTAATCTATAGTATAGATCAGCTCGAAATGTACCATCTTCAACAGCATTTTCCAAATTTCTATTAGTAGCGGTAATTAAGCGAATATCCGCATTGATTGTATTATTTCCACCTAATCGTTCAAATTTTCTTTCCTGTATAACTCTTAAAAGTTTAATTTGTGTAGCGCCTGAGATATCACCAATTTCGTCTAAAAACAACGTGCCTCCGGATGCAAGCTCAAATCTGCCTATCCTTTTATCTATAGCACCGGTAAAAGCTCCTTTTTCATGCCCAAAGAGTTCATCTTCCAGTAATGTTTCAGGAATCGCAGCACAGCTTACTTTAATAAAAGGACCGTCTGCTCTATTACTATTAAAATGAATAGCACGCGCAATCAATTCTTTACCAGTACCGCTTTCTCCTCTTAACAACACTGAAGCATTACTTTTACTTACCTGTAAAACTTTTTTATATATATCTACCATTCGCGGGCTGTTACCCACCATATTATTGATTTTATATTTACCCTTTAGCTCATTGCGTAAATTTGTATTTTCATCAATTAATCGCTTTTTTTCTATTTGTGTATTTTGCTTTAATTTAATTGCCGGGCCAAGTAGAGAAGCTAAAACTATTAACAGATGTTCATCATCTTTTAATTCATTAATATTTTCAGGGCATTTCTTATCAATACTTAAAGTCCCCAATATTTCATTACCAACTTTGATTGGAACACAAATAAAAGATATCTTACTATCTTTAATTCTAATTCTTGCACCCGTACGATTTAGAAACCGAGGTTCAAGACTTATATCAGGGACAACTATTGCTTCTCCTTTCTGCATTACTTCGCCAGTAATTCCCTCACCAATACGATATTTACCGCGTTTTATTTCTTCTTCAGATAATCCATAAGCAACTTTTATTGCTATTTCATGTGTTTCAAAATCAAGTAAAGTTAATGTGCCTCTTTCCATTTGCAATTGATCAGAAAGAATTCTTAAAACATTCTGACCTATTACTTTTAAATCCAATGATGTTGTAAGCACTTTGCTTATTTCATATAGGACAGTCAATTCTTTTAAATTTTTATTAACATTCATCATAATTTTACTACTCCATTTGAAATTACTATATTACTCAAGTTGACTGACTTTTTCTACAACTTAATAATTTGCAAACTGCTATTAATAAATGCCTAATGTCTAATTTCTAAATGTCAAATGAATGACAAATTTCTAGATGTCTAATGACAAAAGTTTGAATGCAGAAGTCCAAATAAATACGATATAAGTCAATAATTTGACATTTAAGCATTAGATATTGATTTGACATTTGGATTTAGGCATTAGACATTATCCACTCTGCTCCATTTAATTTTTCCCGTAATAAATCAGTCAACTTGAGTATATTTGAGTATATATTAAAATATAATATCTAAATTTACAATCTTTTTATATTACAGAAAAAACCCTGTGGAAAAACCACAGGGTAATATCAGTTTAAATTACAATATGTAATTTTAAAGATCAAAGTATAAATGAAATTCATATGGATGAGGTCTTAAACTTACTGTTTGAATTTCATTCTTAATTTTATAATTTATCCATGTTTCAATTAAATCTTTAGTAAAGACATCTCCTTTTAGTAAAAATTCATGATCTTTTTCCAGAGCTTTTAATGATTCTGCTAAACTTCCAGGTGTACCGGGAACCTTTTTTAGTTCTTCTGGTGGTAAGTCATAAATGTCTTTATCCAGAGGTTGACCGGGATCAATTTTATTTTGAATTCCATCAAGTCCAGCCAATAACATTGCTGAGAATGCTAAATATGGATTACATGAAGGATCAGGACATCTAAATTCTATTCTTTTTGCTTTAGGATTATTTGAATACATAGGAATACGTATTGATGCGCTTCTGTTTCTCGATGAATATGCTAGATTAACAGGAGCTTCAAATCCAGGGACTAATCTTTTATATGAATTCATAGTTGGATTTGTAAGTGCTGTTAAAGCCGGCGCATGTTTCAACAATCCGCCTATATAATACAAAGCCATTTTACTTAATCCTGCATATTCATTTCCAGCAAATAATGGTACCCCACCTTTCCATAAACTCTGATGCGTGTGCATTCCGCTTCCATTATCACCGAATAAAGGTTTAGGCATGAAAGTTGCTACTTTCCCATTTTTTTTAGCAATATTTTTTACTATATATTTATAAAGCATTGTAAAATCAGCCATCTTAAGCATTGAGGTAAAACGCATATCAATTTCAGCTTGTCCGGCAGTTGCAACTTCATGATGCTGACGTTCAATTTTTATGCCGCACGCTTCCATTACCGTTACCATTTCATTTCTTATATTCTGTTGTGTATCATTTGGAGGAACAGGGAAATAACCTTCTTTTGTGCGGATTTTATACCCAAGATTAGGAGATTCATCACACCCTGTATTCCATACACCTTCATTGGAATCAATAAAATAATATCCACTAAACTGATTCTGATCATATCTAACATGATCAAAAATAAAAAATTCTAATTCAGGGCCAAAATTTGCAGTATCTGCAATCTTTGTTGACTTAAGATAATTTTCGGCCTTAATAGCAATATTTCTTGGATCGCGATTATATGATTTTTTTGTCATTGGATCAACTACATCACCAACAAGACTAACTGTCGTAATATCATTGAAAGGATCTATAATTGCAGTATTTGGATCAGGCATAATCAGCATATCGCTTTCATGTATCGACTGCCATCCACGTATACTAGAACCATCAAATCCCAATCCATCTTCAAAAACATCCAGAGACATATCTCCTATTGGTATTGTAAAATGCTGCCAAACTCCTATTAAATCAATAAACTTAAAATCAACAAATTTCACTCCTTTTTCTTCAATAAATTTCATTACATCTTTTGCATTCATTTTTTCCCCTTTCATAAAATATGGTTTTAAACTAAACTCAGCGAGGTCATAAATTCGCATTTTTTCGGTGAGGATTGAGCATCGAGAGCAAGGCGCGAAGGCGAGAAATAACCTTGCACTATTTCGAACCTGAGCAACGCAGCTATCGATGTTCAAGACCAGCGCAAAAATGCGAATTTATGACCTCGCTGAGTTTAAATAGCAATATCTATTAATGCAATATCTATACCATAAAATGAATGCATAAAAAAATTTTAATATTACATAAAAGTAGTTATTTTTACATATATGAAAAGCATATTACGCAAATGAAATGAAATAATAAAATTGTTTTACTATTACCTAATAGAACTATTAAGTAATGAGTTTTACTTTATTGTAATAATTCGTTTTATTAATTATAAATAAATCCAATAAAATCAATATATTTCTAATTGGCATAATTATTGCTATTAGTAAATCAGCGCGCAAAGTAATTAAAAAAAATAAAAAGGAGAAAAAGATGTTTAAAAAGGTTTTAACATTAATATTTGTTTTGACAATTTTTGTGCTTAACAATAAAACTATTTTTGCGACAGCTTCAACACATATCTGGGCACCTGCAACAGATATACAAGCTTATAAAAAATGGCATTTAACTTCAGATTATTATGGAGCAGCTGAAAAAGCTTCCGATGGTACAAGACCTGTAACTATCACAAATCTTGGACTTACTATTGGTATACTCCCTTATGAGAAAATAAATGCAGAAGTTGGTTTTGATCATAAAACCGGTTATGGCGCTTTAGATGATTATCCAATATATTTTAATGCTAAAGTCGGGGTGACAGAAAAAGCTTACGGCGAATTTTTTCCAGCATTGGCAGCAGGTATATTCGATATCGGCACAAAGAAGGATTTAACAGATGCGGATGTTTATTATGGAAAATTAGCAAAAACTTTCGAAGTTAATAAAATATCTTTGGGTAGATTTTCATTAGGTTATTTTAGCGGGAATGAAAAAATACTTACTTCAAATGGTGATAAAGACAATACCGGCGCTTTAATCTGCTTGGAAAGAACAATAACTGAAATTTCAGATAAACTCTGGATTGCAGTGGATTATCAAGGATCTAAATCAGCATATGGCGCATTGAATTATGGATTTTCATGGAAATTCAGTGATAATACTTCGGTAATATTTGCTTATGATGATTATAACAATGATGATTTTGCAAATACTTTTACAGTTCAAACTGATATTGATTTTTAACAGAAAGAAAGGTGATTAACATGAATTTAATAAATAAATTTAAAAAAATATTTATAATAAGTTTTTTTATGATTATGTGCAGTGTATCAACACAAATTGCAGTAGCTTCGACAACTATACGGGAGCCGGATCCGAGCGGAGTTAATACAGGTGTCGCTTCTGATGCAGGTTTATCTTCAAGTTCAACGCTCACGGATATAGCCAATGCAGTTGGTAAGAACCGTGTAGGTATAAATATGATGTGGGTTCTTATTACAGGTTTTCTGGTTATGTTTATGCAAGCTGGATTTGCTATGGTTGAAACTGGTTTAACACGCGCAAAAAATGTTGCGCACACTATGGCAATGAATTTTATGATATATCCTCTTGGAATGCTGGGTTTTTATATCTGCGGTTATGCGTTTATGTTCGGAGGACTGGGTGCTCTTGGTACTCTGGGTGGATTTGACGGATTGAGCCATGAATTTACAATAAATCTTTTTGGGAAAAGTTTTGGAATTTTTGGAACAAAAGGATTTTTCTTATCCGGCGGGTATGATGTGGCTGTATATGCGATGTTTCTTTTCCAGATGGTATTTATGGATACAACAGCGACAATACCAACCGGTGCTATGGCAGAAAGATGGAAATATTTAGCTTTCTTTATTTATGGATGGTTTGTTGGAACGATTATGTATCCAATTTACGGGAACTGGGTATGGGGCGGCGGATGGCTCGCTGCATTGGGTAAAAATTTTGGATTAGGGCACGGACATGTAGATTTTGCAGGTTCTTCGGTCGTTCACATGACAGGTGGTGTAATAGCAATTGTTGGAGCATGGCTTCTCGGTCCGAGAATCGGTAAATATAATAAAGACGGCAGTCCAAATGCAATCCCGGGACATAATATCCCAATGGCAATAATAGGAACATTTATATTAGCTTTCGGTTGGTTTGGATTTAATCCAGGCTCATCGCTCGCTGGCAGTGATTTGCGTATTGCTGTTGTTGCAACTAATACGATGTTAGCTTCAGCAACAGGTGCGCTTGCAGCGACATTATGGATGTGGTTTGTTCGCAGCAATAAACCTGATCCAAGCATGATGTGCAATGGTATGCTGGCTGGTCTTGTTGCAATTACAGCTCCATGCGCATTTGTTAATTCCATAAGTGCATGTATTATTGGACTTATATCAGGGGTACTTGTAATCGAAGCTGCTTTCTTTGTTGAACGGAAATTAAAAATTGATGATCCTGTTGGAGCTATTGCTGTTCATGGAGTTAATGGTCTTTGGGGCTGTTTAGCGCTTGGTCTTTTTGCTGATGGTACTTACGGAGATGGATGGAATGGTGTAGCTGGTACAGTAAAAGGATTATTTTATGGAGATTCTTCACAATTTATTGCTCAGGTTATAGGAGTTACAGCAAACTTTATTTATATCGGATTAATATCACTAATTGTATTCAAATTCATTGATGTAGTTGTGGGAAATCGTGCTGATTGCACTGCTGAATTAAATGGTCTTGATATCCCTGAAATGGGTGTTACTGGTTATGTAGGTGTTAAGCTTGACAAACATTCAGAAACACCATTATCAAAATAAAAAGTCTTCTAACTCATTAATATTTAAAGGTTTCTCTGTGCTCTCTGTGTTTAAGTTTTATCAAAATAAAATTTGGAGGAAATCAAATGAAAAAAATTGTAGCAATAATAAGACCAGAAAAACTGGATTCAGTGCGTCATGCTCTGGAAAAAGTTGGGTATTCTGGAATAATGATTACTGAAATTGAAGGACATGGGAAACAAAAGGGAGTTGTTCAACAATGGCGCGGTGAGCAGTATAAAGTAGAACTTCTGCCAAAGATAAAAATAGAAATAATTTTAAAAGATGATGAAGTAAAAAAAATAACAAAAACTATAATAGAAAATGCAAAAACAGGCGAAGTTGGCGATGGAAAAATATTTATTTCAACTTTAGATAATTGCATAAGAATTCGCACAGGGGAAGAAGGGGAAATAGCTATTTAAGGGCTTGCGAAATAAATGCTAGACAATGAATTAATAAAAAAAATTAAATATATAAAAGATACTCAGTGCTATACGCTTTATGATTTATCTAAAAAACTTG
>JACRDZ010000031.1 GCA_016212735.1 Candidatus Firestoneibacteriota bacterium
ATAAAACTTTATCCTAAAACAATCACCAATCAGGGAGAATATTTATATCAGAATCTGACATTTGTTACAGTACAATTTCTGCCATTATTATTTTTATTCGGAGGGATTGGTTATAAGAAATATACAGAACGATTAGCAACAGATATTCCATATGCAAGAGCAAGAAATGCTCATAAAACAGCAAAAATCAGACTTAAACAGGCAAGAAATTATCTAACAGAAAATCATACAAAGGAATTCTATGCTGAACTTGCAAAATCTATACAAAATTACCTGGGGAATAAATGTAATATTCCTCCAGCTTCAATAAATCAGGTACTTATAAAAAATGAGCTTTTCAATAAAGGGATAAATGATGCTGTAATAAATAATCTTGTAGAGTGTATGGAAAAATTTGATATAGCCAGGTTTGCACCCGGTATGTCATGTCATGAAGAAATGCAGGAAATGCTGAAGCGCCTTGAAGATATAATTATATCTATAGAGAAACAGATGGAGTAAATATATGAAATATATCATTATGAATTATAAAATTTACTGTTTTATGTTATTTTGTTTTCTTTTTTCTATTTCAATAAAAGGGCAGGAAATAGAAAAAAAAGATCAATATTTTGCTTTGGGAAATTCTTTTTATGAAAAAACCGATTACAAAAAAGCTATTGAAGAATATGATAAAATAATTAAAACTGGAATAAAAAACGGAACTGTTTACTACAATCTCGGTAATGCTTATTTCAAAACCCGCAAAATAGGGAAAGCGATTGCAAATTATGAACGTGCAAAACTTTTTTTACCCAGAGATACAGATTTAAATATGAATTTAAAATTTTCCCGGCAATGGACAAGAGATAAAACTCTTCAAACAAGAAGCGGAATTATAAGCTTGTTTCTATCCTGGTTTACTGATTTTTTTACTGTAAATGAACTCGCTGTTACGACTTCAATCATATACTTTATTTTATTAACAATTATATCATTTGTTGTTTTTCTAAAAAAACAAAATGTTTCTTATATGATTCTAATATTTTCAGTTATTTTATTTTTTATGTTATCATCTTTTATTTATAAAGTTGTTGATGTTGAATATACAACAAAAGGAATTGTTATTGAGCCGGAAATAAAAATAAATAGCGGTCCTAGTTCTCAAAATACTTTAATATCAACAATACATGAAGGAACAAAAATTGAAATTATAAAACAAGAATCAGGATATTATGAGATAATTTTACCGAATGGTGAAAAAGGATGGACACAATCAGATAAGATAGAAATAATATAATTTTAGGTACAGGAATTTGAAACGCTCGATAAACTTGTACTCAACATTATTAATTGAGTATCGAGCAACTACATTGAAATTTTTGTAGTTGCCTGATTTATCAGGCTTAATTTATTGTATATTTTCTATATCAAGATATGGGATAGCAATTGTAAAAGTACTTCCCTGATTGAGCTTGCTTTGCACTTTTATGTTCCCATCATGCATTTCAATAATATCTTTACAAATAGCAAGACCGAGTCCAACGCCATCATATTTCCTTGTGTTAGAAGTGTCAACCTGATAAAATTTATCAAATATTTTGTTTTTCTGTTCGTTTGACAATCCGATTCCAGTATCAGCAACACTTATGTATGAAATACCAGAGTTGGTTTTTATACTTAAAGTTATTTTTCCACCGGGATTTGTAAACTTAATTGAATTAGATAATAAATTGGATATTACCTGACCGATTCTATCTTTATCTCCATAAATAAATACTTGTTCCTGAGTTTGGTCCATAGTTAACTGTAAATCTTTTTTTTCAGTAATAATTTTGAATTCATTAGCTTTGTTTATCAGAACTTCAGTAAGATTGAATCTTGTTTTGTTAACTCTAAATTTACCAAATTCAATCTGTGATATATCCAGGAGATCATTAATCAGATAATTTAATTTATCAATTTTGTTTTTTATCGTTTCCATAACATCTTTCTGTCCTGGTGCTAATTTACCGATACGTTCATGAAGTAAAAGTTCTGTATAACCTTTTACAATTGTTAAAGGTGTTTTCAATTCATGTGAAACCATGGAGAGAAAATCTGTTTTTACTGTGTTTAATTTTTTCAGTTCTTGATTTATTTTTTCCATCTGACTTATATCCCTGAAAGTTTCGATACCTCCGATAATTTCGCCATTATGATTTTTTAATGGAGCTGTACTTATTATGACAGGTATCCATTCTTTATTTGCATTTCTAATCTTAGTTTCTATATTTAAAATTATTTTCCCGGATTCTTTAGATTTTGAAAGAGCGCAATTGTGTTTACAAAGCTCACCATGGAAAATATTACTGCAGGATTTACCTATTGCAGATTCTTTGTTCACTCTGGTAATTTTTTCTGCTGCAGGATTAAAAGAAGTTATTATCCATTTATCATCAACTGTAAACATACCATCTGCCATACTGGAAATTACTGCTTCGGATATAAGTTTTTTTTCTTCCATAGTTTTTAAGCTTTTTTCAACTTTTTTAGCATATGATTTTAGTTCATTTTCCATGTTCTTCCACTCTGTGATATCGCTTATAATTGCAATAATTTTTGAATAATTATAATTTTTTATCAGAAAAGCTGTAATCCATATTGTAAAAGTTTCTCCTCTTTTTTTTCTAACATTCAGTTCTCCTTCCCAAAAAATATATTTATTTATATGATTAATAATATTTGTTATATCTGATCCATTTTTACTTTTTATTAACTTATCTATGTAAGTTCCTGATATTTGCCTGGAAGAAAGACTAAACATCTTTTTTGCGCTATTATTAATAAAAATAATTTTTCCATCTGTATCCATAATTATTACACCATCATGAGAATTTTCTAAAGCTTCTGACAGACTTAAAATATGGTTTTGAATTTTTTTGTACAAATCGCTATTTTTATTAATATCAATACAATATTTAACAGGTTTATTAAAATCTGATTTATCTTTTTTCTGTATTCCTTTTTTTAGAAAATCTTGCTCTAATTGTATACTTATATGTTTGGATAAATCTGTCAGCATTTTTATTTCATTATCACTAAAGCAATAAATATTTTTATCCAAAAAACATAATGTCCCGGATAATTCCCCTGTTGAAGAAAAAAGCGGGATACAAAGATAAGTTTTTATTTTAAAAGTTTTTATAAGCAGGTTATTTGAATATGGAAATATTTTGTTGATTTTATTAGAGAAGAAAGATTTTTTAGTATTAATAACATTCAAGCAAAACATGTTATCAATAAGTGATTTAGATAAAATTTTATTTAGCTTATGTATATTATGGCCTGCTTTTAAAACAAGTTTTCCTTTATTCAAATAATTAACTAATATTAATGTACCGCCTAATATTGAATGAGAATAAGTGCACATATTATTAATAATTTCAATAGGAGTATGCAAAGGGTTTTTTGAAATTTCATTTATTTTATTTGAAAATTCTTCATGACTATTCATTATGTCCCTCGAATATTTTTATAATTTTATATCAAATAATATTTTTTATCAAGTTTATTATCAAATTAGAGTCAAATTATAGAAATTTATATATTGAAAATATTAACAAATTATATTACATTCTAAGTATAAATATATAAAATGCAGGATATAAAATAATATGGATGCTGTAAAAATTTATTTTCCTTTTGAAAAGAAAACGTTATTATCTATTAAAGCAGGACAGTTTGTATTACTGAACGGGACAATTTATACAGCACGTGATGCTGCTCATGAGCGATTAGTAAAAGAATTACAAGCAGGACGAGATTTGCCTTTGGATCTTAAAAATCAGGTAATCTATTATGTTGGACCAACACCAAGACGTCCTGGAAAAATAATCGGGTCTGCTGGCCCCACTACAAGCTATCGAATGGATAATTTTGTTGAACCTCTGCTTAAATATGGGCTAAAAGGGATGATAGGTAAAGGTCCACGATCTCAAAATGTTATTAATGCCTGTAAAAAATATAAAGCTGTTTATTTCATTACTTTTGGTGGATGCGGAGCACTATTATCTACATGTATTAAAAAAGCAAAAAAAGTTGTATATCCAGATCTTGGTTGTGAAGCAATATTTGAACTTGAATTGAATAATTTTCCTGCTGTTGTTGGTATAGATATATCTGGGAATAGTATAAAATAGTTGACATTACCTTTCAAGGAGACCAATAATGTTTATTTCTGAAAAAGTGAAAAACATAACACCGTCACCTACACTTGCAATTGATGCAAAAGCTAAAAAGATGAAAAAGGAAGGAATTGATATAATAAGCTTCGGTGCAGGTGAACCTGATTTTGACACTCCAGAAAACATTAAAGCAGAAGGAATAAACGCAATACAAAGAGGACAGACTAAATATACACCTGTTAGCGGACTTATTGAACTAAAAGAAGCTATATGTGGTAAATTTAAAAAAGATAATGGACTTACTTATTCGACTTCTAATATTGTCGTTTCATGTGGAGCAAAGCATTCTCTTTATAATGTTTTTCAGTGTATTCTTAATCCGGGGGATGAAGTTATTATCCCTGTCCCATATTGGGTTAGTTATACAGAAATGGTTAAGCTTGCTCAAGGGAAACCTGTGTTTATCAATACACAGGAAAAAAGCAATTTTATACCTTCAAAAAATGATTTACTTTCAAAAATAACTTCACGTACAAAAGCAATAATAATAAATAGTCCTAATAATCCTTCTGGTATGATTTATACCAGAGAAGATATGGAAGTAATTGGCAAAATAGCAATAGAAAAAAATATTTTGATTATATCTGACGAAATATATGAAAAACTTATTTATGATGGAAATAAGCATGTAAGTATTGCAGAACTGGGAGAAGAAATAAAAAGAAATACTGTGATTGTGAATGGTGTTTCAAAAACTTATGCTATGACAGGCTGGAGAATTGGATATATTGCATGTGAAGAAAAACTGGCAAAAGCATGTGATAATTTACAAAGTCACAGTACATCAAATCCGTGTTCTATTTCTCAATATGCAAGTATAGAAGCATTGCAAGGGTCACAGGATAAAGTTAATGATATGTTATCCAATTTTGATATAAGAAGAAAATTAATGGTAAAAGGATTGAATAATTTGCCTGAGATTAAATGTAAAATGCCAAATGGAGCATTTTATGCTTTTCCTGATATTTCAGGATTGTTTGGAAAGACATATAATTCTAAAAAACTTTCTTCTTCAACTGATGTTGCAGATTTTTTTCTTGAAGCAGCTCGTGTTGCAGTAGTACAGGGTTCTGCTTTTGGCATGGATACACATCTACGGCTTTCTTATGCTGCTTCTTTAGAGAATATTGAAAAAGGTTTAATAAGAATGATGGAAGTTTTGAAAAAGGAGTAATTATGGGGAATACAATAGCGGAAAAAATATTAAGTAATCATTGTAATAAAAAGAAAATAAAAGCAGGAGAAATTGTAATCGCTGATCTTGATTTTTGCATGGGACAGGATGGCACAAGTGGAATAATCATTGATGTTTTTAATCAAATGAAAGCGTCTTCTGTCTTTAATAAAAATAAAGTTGCACTTGTTATTGATCACAGTTCTCCTTCACCTAATGAGGGAGTTTCAGCTATACATAAGAAAATACGCGATTTTGCACAAAAAACAGGAGTCATATTATATGATGTTGGGTGCGGAGTATGTCATGAGCTTTTACCTTCAATGGGACATGTAGTCCCGGGAGATTTGGTTATTGGAGCTGATTCGCATACTTGCACTTATGGAGCGATAAATGTATTTTCCACAGGCATGGGTTCTACTGATATTGCAAGTGGAATTGTTTCAGGTAAAAATTGGTTTAGAGTTCCTGAAAGTATAAAATTTATAATAAATGGCAAGCCTGGGAAAGGAGTTTATTCTAAAGATATTATTTTGTATCTTATTGGTCATATAACAGCAGATGGGGCAACTTATAAAGCGTGTGAATATACCGGGAGTGTAATTAATGCTCTTAGTGTGGAAGCGCGTTTTACTATAGCGAACATGGCAATAGAAATGGGTGCAAAATGCGGGATTATGGAAGCAGATGAAAAAGTTCTAAAATGGGTAAAGCAGCATTCAAAAAGAAAGTTTAAACCAGTTTTTGCAGATAAAGATGCAATATATGAATCTATATATGAATATAAAGCAAAAGAAATCGGACCTCAAATAGCTAAACCACATGCTGTTGATAATGTTTCACCTGTGGAAGAAGTGGAAGGAATACCTATACAACAGGGATTAATTGGTACCTGTACAAATGGCAGACTTGAAGATCTTACAATTGCAGCAAAAATAATTAAAGGGAAAAAAATAAAATCTGGAACAAGATTAATTATTGCTCCTGCATCAAAACAGGTTTTTCTTGATGCAATGAAAACAGGAGTTATAAAAACTCTAATTGAATCAGGTGCTCTTATAGTAACACCAGGATGCGGACCATGTGTTGGAACTCATAATGGAGTTCCTTCAAATGGCGAGAAAGTAATTTCAACTGCAAATAGAAATTTCTTAGGACGTATGGGTAATCCGTGTGCAGAAATATATCTTGCTTCTCCTGCTACAGTTGCAGCATCTATGCTTACTGGAAAAATAACCGATCCGCGGAAAATGATATAAAGTAGCAGAAAGGAAGGAATAGAATGAAACTTATTGGAAATGCAAGAAAATTTAAACAAGATAATGATATAAATACTGATTATATTATTTCAGGTCGTTATAAATTTAAAATTCAGGATCCGAAAGAGCTGGCCAAACATGTTATGGAAGATATTGATCCAAATTTTTATAATCGCAGAGAAGATGGAGATTTCATTGTAGCCGGAAAGAATTTTGGATGCGGTTCTTCCAGAGAACAAGCGCCAATGGCTATTAAATTTGCAGGAATAAGTGCAGTGATTGCAAAATCTTTTGCAAGGATTTTTTATAGAAATGCTTTCAATATAGGTCTTCCGCTTGTGGAATGTGATACGTCTATTATAAAAGACGGAGACAAAATAGAACTTGACCTGGACAGCGGGATATTGAGAAACGTAACAAAAGAAATAGAAGTAAAAATAAATCCGCTTCCAAAAGGTATGCAAATATTGCTTAAAGACGGCGGTCTTGTTGAGCACTTCAAAAAACATGGAACATTTAAACTGGACTAGTCTAGATCATGTATATTATCATTTTTTATTTCAACTATTGGTGAAGGTATATTATGACGTTTATAATAGTCATCAATAGCTGCACGCAACGCTTCTTCTGCTAAAACAGAACAATGCATTTTAATTTTAGGAAGACCACCTAATGCTTCTGCTACAGCTTGATTGCTGATTTTTAAAGCTTCATTTATTGTTTTACCTCTTATCATTTCTGTTACCATTGAACTGGTCGCAATAGCTGCTCCACATCCGAAAGTTTTAAATTTTGCATCAGTAATAATATCATCTTTAACTTTGATATAAAGCCTCATAATATCTCCGCAAACTGGATTCCCAACATTCCCGACACCATCAGCATCTTCTATTTCTCCAACATTACGTGGATTCATAAAATAATCCATCATCTTAGAACTATAATCTTCCATTGAATTATTTCCTCCTATAGTTATGCTGCAATGACTTTATATAATTTTATCAAATAAAACATAAAAAAGAAAGAAGTTTTTTAATATTTAAGTACAAACTATATTATAGTATATCGAGGACATTTTGCTCCCGAGAACTAAAACCCACAGTCTTTACAGCCGACTGTAGTAGAAAGTGTATTCCGTATATGCTCTTAGGGAGTAAGCTTGAAATTTGCAAATATTTCATTGACAATTGAGCATTGAGCATTGACAATTGAGCATTATAATTCAATTTATATTAATAACGTCTAATGTTTTCAAAGGATTTAAACCTTAATTCTCAATTCTCAATGCTC
>JACRDZ010000283.1 GCA_016212735.1 Candidatus Firestoneibacteriota bacterium
AAATCATTATTATATTTAATACTAATATAAAATACAATATCCTAAATTTCATTTTATCTCCTTTAATTGAGCTTTAAACTCAGGGAATATAGCTATTACTGAACCAATAAATACAACTGTTGTGCCAATCCATATCCAAAAAACTAAAGGATTAATAATAAATTTAAAAGAAGCAGTCCCATTCATATCATAACCTGAAAATATGATATATAAATCATGTTTTAAAGTGCTATAAATTGCTACTTCAGTCATAGGTTGTTCTTTATTTCGATAAAAATTCTTTTCAGGGAGCATTGTAAACATATATTTATCATTTTTAAATACTGAAATTCGTGCTGTTACTATTTCTTTATGTGGTGTATCTTTATATCCCATTTCATCATATCGCAATTTATATTGTCCAAGTTGTACAGCATCTCCTTTTCTTAAAATAGCTTCTTTTTCCTCAACAAAAGCTGAAGATCCTGTAATACCAAAATATAGGAGGACTATTCCAATATGTATAATAAATCCTCCATAACGACGCTTATTTTTCCATATAATTGAAAAAAATGAAACAATATAATTTTTCCCTGTTGCATTGTGAAAAGTTTTTGTACCGCGATAAAATTCTATAATTATTACACTTAATACAAAAACGCATAAAGCAAAAGATATATCTGCAGAAAGTAAATTAATTTTTAAAAAATAAAGTGAAATTATTGTGAAAATTGCCATTGTACCGGGAATAATAAAATTCTTCTTTAAATTTGCGCTTGTTGCTTTACGCCATGCAATCAAAGGGCATATACCCATAAGTGCTAATAGAATTAAAAACTGCGGAATAGTTAATTTATTAAAAAATGTTGGACCAAGAGTAATCTGTACTCCTTTTATGATTTCAGAAATAAGAGGGAATGCAGTTCCCCAGAGTGTTGCAAAACAGATAACGGATAAAATTATAATAGCAAAAAGAAACATGTTTTCTCTGGATAGAAAAGATTCCAGTTCGTTTTCACTTTTAAGTTTATCTTTTCGCATTTTCACAAGAATTATAAATCCTATAAGTACTATAAGCATAAAAACTGTAAAAAATGGGCCTAAATTTGATTTTCCAAAAGAATGTACAGAAGAGATTATTCCAGTTCGTGTTATGAATGTACCAAATATACATAAATTAAATGTGATCATAGCTAAAAGCATATTCCATGTTTTAAACATTCCGCGTTTTTCCTGCATCATGACAGAATGCATAAACGCACTGCCAGTAAGCCATGGAATAAAAGATGCATTTTCTACAGGGTCCCATGCCCAATATCCTCCCCATCCAAGAACTTCATAAGCCCATTGTCCGCCAAGTATTATTCCTAATGTAAGAAAAAACCACGTAAAAATATTCCAGTATCGAATATCTTTTACCCATGAATTATCCATCTCACCGCTTATTAATGCTCCTGTTGCATAAGCAAAAGGAATAGTATACCCAGCATAGCCTATAAAAAGAGTTGGAGGATGCCATGTCATACCAGGATTTTGCAGCAGGGGATTTAATCCCTGTCCATCCATCGGTATAAAATTTAATAACTCGAAAGGATTTGTAACAAAGATCATAAGAATAAGGAAAAATATTTCTGTAAATGCTATAACAGCATATGAATAAGGTATATATCTTTTTTCTGTGAATTTGTTCTTTGTATCCAGAGCAACAACAGCACCGCTTAAAGCTAAAAGCCATGTCCAGAAAAGCAATGAACCTTCCTGTCCTGCCCAGAAAGCTGCAACTGTATAAAACATAGGTAAAGTACGACTTGTATAATTAGCCACATAAGATACTTGAAAATTACGTGTAATAAGAGCATGTAATAATACAATAGAAGATATTGTTAAAAATATGGAAATAACATAAAGAGATCTTCGACTGCTTTCTATTAAAGCAAAAGACTCTTTTTTTTCACCAATAGACGCTGCGAATACAACATATACTGCCAGTATTATTGAAACAATAAAAGAGTAATAACCAATATCTATCATTCTTTCCTCCTGATAAAATCAAAGATTTCCAATCTTCTATTTGTGATTTATTTTTCTTTTTTTTCTTCATATTTGGATGGACATTTTGCAAGAAGTATAGTTGATTTGAAGATTCGCTCTTGAGTAAATTTACCTTCTACTACTACAATTCTTCCCTCTTTAAACGTATCAGGAATAAGCCCTGAATATTGTACTTTTATTATTTTTGAAGGATCTTTCTCATCTATAATATCAAATTCCAGCTTCATTCCTTTATCATCACGAATTATGGATCCGTCTTTAACTTTCCCTGATATTCTAACACCTTCATCTTTATATTTCTCTTCTGCATCTAAAAATTCTTTTACACTTAAGTAGTATACCATTGAATCTTTCATACCACTATAAACCATATAACTTGCTGCTGCTATAATAATTATACTGCCTATTAATATTTTTTTTGTTTTAGATGTCATAATAATCTCCAAATATTTAAAATAAAAAAGAATTTTAACGTTTTATATACATATTTGTCAAGGAAAAACCATAATTTAAAACAGAGACATTTGATTGTTTTCTTCTGGTGATTTTATTTTCTTAGGTTTTTTTTCTTCTTCATATATTTTTTTCAGCTCTTCACTAATATCCTTAATAAAGGGAGAAATATCCCCTTCGAGTTTTTTCCCAAAAATAAATCTGCTAAGAGACATTGTTAAAATTAATCTTTCTTTTGCCCTTGTCATTCCAACATAAAATAATCTTCTTTCTTCTTCGATTTTACCTTCATAATTATCTTTCAAATACGGTATCAGATTTTCTTCACACCCAGTAATAAACACAACAGGAAATTCCAGTCCTTTTGCTCCATGCAGTGTCATAAGAGTAACTTTTTCCGCTTTACTTTCATATGTATCTTCTTTTATATCATGAATTTTATTATACCTTTCCTCCTGAAAAGAAAGCAAAGCATCAACTATTTCTTCCTTATTTATTATTTTTAATAATTCTTTCTTATTTTTTTCTTCAAGCATTTTCTTTATATTAGATATGTTCCCCATTTCAGGGATCAGAACTCTGGACTGTTTAATATATGTTTCTGCCACCCAGTCTTTTGGATTTTCGATATATCTGTAAAAGAATTCCGCCAAATCAGTTTTTTCGTTTTTTGGAACAACCCTTTGATAAGGTATTCCATGTTTTGAAAGTACTTCTTCAAAAATATTCCCTTGTACCTGCAAACGATAAAGAATAGCAAAATCTGAGAAACTTCTATTTTCACTTTTATCGCTTTCTGCCCAGCGGCTGTCATGCGCAAAAAAGCTTGTACCGCCTATCATCTGCTCTATTCTTTTAGCAACTATTTCTGCTTCTTGCTTCTCATTTAAAAAATTCATAATTTCTATATTTACACCTTTATTCAGTTCACTGCGCAGAAATTTTCTTAAATTATGCCTATTTTTCCCTATTACTTCCTGCGATGCCTGTAAAATTGCTCCGCACGAACGATAATTCGAACAAAGTGATATTTCTGTATGTTCAGGATAATCTTTTTTAAATTGGACAAAATTATTTATATCAGCACCCCTGAATGCATAAATAGCTTGATCTGGGTCCCCTATAACTGTAAGGTTATTTCTTTCTCCGGACAGAATCTTGATAAGTTCATATTGAGCCTGATTAATATCCTGGTATTCATCTATTAAAATATGAGAATATTTTTCCTTTAGTTGTTTTTTTAAACAAGCATCCTTTTCCAGCAGATTAATACTTTCTATTACAAGATCGTCCATATCAAGAGCATTAGCTTCCTTGAGCCGATTCTGATAGCAGTCATACAATTCTTTAAAATTATCTTTATCAAAGTCTTGCAAAAAATTATGTTTATTTTTAAAAAGAGATATTTTTTTGCGTAAATCAAAAACATTTATTTTTTTGGTCTTCGTTATATCTTTTAATAAAAACAGAGAATCATTTTCCGTATATAAAGAAAACATATTCATGTTTTTTATGGAATATTCTATTTTTTGAATACCCCATCCAAAAGCATGAAAAGTCCCAATAAACATCCCGCAAGAGGAGATATTGTCATTTAAAATATTTTTAAGCCTTTCTTCCATTTCACATGCTGCACGATGCGTAAAAGTAAGTGCCAGAATATTTTCCGGGGATATACCGCAATTTTCTATTAAATATGCAATACGGCATGTAAGAGTAAGAGTTTTTCCGGTACCCGGACCCGCAATAATTAGTAATGGCGTACCGTAATGCGATACTGCAATTTTTTGGGGAGGATTTAATCTTTCGAAATATTTTGTTAGATTCATAAAAGTTTTAATTGGATACCTTGAGACAACTCATCCGAAGATTCATAAAATACTTTAATTTTTCCGTATTCACCGTCATATCCTGCAACAACAATTACTTTACCTTCCCGCATACGCTTAATTCCAAAAGCAAGTTTGCTAAACCCTGCTTTTTCGATATCACTCAGAGGTGCTTCACGCAAAATATAAAGTTCATTTCCAATTGTACTTAATAGTTTAAAATAAATATTTTGAACTTTTTTTGTATTACGGCCTGATTTCTCAAGTTCAGCAAGTATTTCAGCTAATGGTATCAGACTTTCAAACGGTCTTACACTTTCCCCATTTTCTCCTTTTTTTCTTGTTGCTAATAATTCAACTCTATGCATTACACCGATTGTTACTTTTTTACCGCATACAGGACATAACCCCTGATTAGATATTGTTTCCCATGGAGCAAGATTAACTTTGCACAATCTGTGTCCATCATAATGATATTTGCCTTCTTCAGGGAAAAATTCTATCGTACCATTGAATTTATTCTTTGTCTTTATTGCTTCTTTTATGGATACAAAATTTTTTTCACATTCAAAAATATTTGCTTCTCTTGCCAGATTACGAGGAGAATGAGCATCAGAATTTGATACTAAAGAAAATTTGTCTAAAGCTGTAAGCCTGAAATTCATAGCTGGATCCGAAGAAAGTCCTGTTTCAAGAGCGAATATATGCGGAGTTAAATCTTCAAAACATTCTTCAATAGTATCAAATCCGCTTCCTGCACCGAATAGTGAAAAATGCGGAGTCCAGATATGAGCCGGAATATAAAAACTGTCAGGGTCGCTCTCCAATACTATTTCCAAAAGATTTTTTGCGTCAAGTCCAAGGATGGGACGCCCATCGGAATGGATATTTCCTATTTTCTCAAGAACAGAATTGATTTTTTTTACTGCATTGAAATTCGAAACCAAAATCAATGAATGGATTTTTCTTACCCTGCCGTTTTTTTTATATATACAGCTTATTTCAGAACTAAGTATAAAACGTACATCTTCTCTTAGAGAAAGCGGAACATCTGTATTCGTCTTTTCTATCAGCTCAGGTTTTAAATCAAATAAACCTTCTTCTTTTGGTATAAGTTTTTTTTCCATCTCCGCTAGCCAGCCCGGATGTGTAAAATCTCCGGTACCAACCACATTAACACCCTTTAATTCTGCCCATTTATAATAATATTCCAGCATACACTCTTTGCTTGTTGCTATTGAAAAATGAGAATGTATATGAAAATCCGCTATAAATGGTTTCATGAAAAGATTATAGCAAATTACAAACAAGATTGCATTAAAAAAGATTTTGTTCAAGGAAAATTGGGGTCAGGTCTTGCAATGTTATATTTTAAATGATATAATATAACATTATGGCCAGACCTTTAAGAATAGAATATAATGGAGCTGTTTATCATATGTCGGTATATAGTATTAAATCCTGTCAAAGCAGGGATTGCAGAAAAGCCGGCAGATTGGAAATGGAGCAGTTATAAAGCAACTGCCGGGATATTGAATAAGCATAAATTTTTAACAATAAAATGGATACTTTCACAAT
>JACRDZ010000284.1 GCA_016212735.1 Candidatus Firestoneibacteriota bacterium
GCTGATATATATTATTCCTTCTTATATTAAAAATCTATTTAATTTAATCTGATTTGAAATACGATTTGTACAATATATTTTGAGAACATTTATGTGTTTTTAGGTAGGATAATGTGAGACGGGACATTATTCACATACAATTGCATTAAAGAGTGATGATACTTTGTGGGCATGGGGTGAAAACTGGTCAGGGCAACTTGGTGATGAGACACAAACGAATAAAAATATACCTGTATTAATCTGGAGTGGAAGTAAATGGATTCAGGTATCAGGAGGTTTGAATTAAACAATTGGTATAAAAAGCAAAGGTACGCTCTGGGCATGGGGAGCAAATTGGTCAGGACAACTTGGTGATGGTACATGGGTAACTAAAAATGAACCTGTTCAAATAAATAATGAAACTGATTTTGTTAGAGTATCTGCTGGTGGAATGCATTCATTAGCATTAAAGAATGATGGTACGCTATGGGCATGGGGAACAAACTGGTCAGGTCAGTTAGGTATTGGAACATATGAAAGTAAAAATATACCCGTACAAATTGGATCAGAAAATAACTGGATTTATGTATCGTGTGGGAAAGAACATACAACTGCAATTAAAAGTAATAATACATTATGGACATGGGGGAGCAATAATTCAGGGCAATTAGGAAATGGAGTTTTTGGTAATCAAATTATACCATTACAAATTGGATTTGAAAATGATTGGATTAATATATCAAGTGGTAGTGAACATACATCTGGTATAAGGAATAATGTTACACTCTGGGCATGGGGATTAAATAAATCATGACAATTAGGTAATGGTACCTGGGATAATAATAATATTCCTGTACAAATTGGAGCAGATAATAATTGGGGTATGGTATCATCAGGGAATGATCATACTTTAGCAATTAAAAATGATGGAACATTGTGGGCATGGGGTGGAAATACATATGGTCAGCTTGGTGATGGAACAAATGAAAATAAAAATATACCAATACAGATTGGACAGGATTTTGATTGGATAAATATAAAAGCAGGAAATAATTTTTCACTTGCTTTAAAAAAAGATAGTACATTATGGGTATGGGGGATAAATACTTCAAATCAATTAGGAGATAAAACAAATGAAAACAAAAATATGCCAGTAAAAATTAATATGGATAATAACTGGGTTAACATAAGTGCAGGGGGATATCATGGTCTTGGAATAAAAAGCAATGGTACATTATGGGGATGGGGCGGGAACTGGGAAGGACAGGTTGGTAATGGGACTGGTGGCGCTAAGAAAATACCAGTTATAATAGGAGATGAAGATGACTGGGGCACTGCATCACCTGGTGAATTTCATACAATTGCATTAAAAACATCTGGATCGCTTTGGATATGGGGATCTAATTCAGCAGGTCAATTAGGTGATGGTACATATTTTAATAAAAAAGAACCAATACAAATTGTACCTGGAAATATTTGGAATGTTGTTTCTGCTGGTAAAGAACATTCAATTGCTTTAGATATAAATGGGATATTGTGGGCATGGGGTGGAAATACATATGGCCAGCTTGGTGATGGAACAAATGAAAATAAAAATATACCAATACAGATTGGTCAGGATAATAACTGGATTATAGTATCACCGGGAAATGATCATACTCTGGCAATTAAGAATGATGGTACGCTATGGGCATGGGGAGCAAACTGGTCAGGTCAGTTAGGTATCGGAACATATGAAAGCAAGAATATACCTATACAGATTGGCGATGATAATAATTGGATAATAGTATCAGGAGGTAGAAATTATAGTTTAGGGATTAAAAATAATGGTACGCTATGGGCATGGGGAGCAAATTGGCTTGGTCAGCTTGGAGACGGGACAAATGAAAGTAAGAATATACCTGTACAGATTGGATATGATAATGATTGGATAAATGTTTTTGCAGATATTAATCATAATATTGCTATAAAAACGAATGGTACAATCTGGGCATGGGGTTCTAATGAATATGGACAAATAGGAGATGGATCAGCCTGGATTGAGAAACCAGTATTAATTAAATAGGTGAATGTGTAAAGGGGTGAAGAGGAGTTTTCAGGTGAATAAAAAAAATAATCTTAATTTGATCATTATCATTTATATTTTGTTATTTTTATTAAAAAATATACATGCTTATACATGGGAAAATACTAAATATAGTGAGCATTTAGTTAGTGGTTATAATACGCAACTTTTCAGTATAAGTTTAAGTGCTACTTCGAGTACAAAAGTTCCATTCCCAAATATCTCATTTGCATTTGGTGGATTAGGGGGTATTTATTACGCATATTATGATTCCAGTCAAAGAAGTTGGAAAGTTGAAACTATTGAACAGGAAAAAGGAGTTGGTCATGATATTAGTCTGGAAATAGATATGAATGGAATCCCTCATGTTAGTTATACAAATTGGTATAAACAAAACTTAAAATATGCATATTTTGATTCATCTTCAGGTTGGAAAGTTATGACATTAGATGATAATCCTGAAAATGGGAGGTTTAGTGTTATACAAATAGATAATTACAATAATCCTCATATTGCATATTATGATGCAAAAGATGGTGTATTAAAATATATTTATTCTGATGGTACAACAAGGAAAAGAGAAATTATTGATAAAATTACTATAAAAATGGTTGGATTCTATAATTCATTTAAA
>JACRDZ010000290.1 GCA_016212735.1 Candidatus Firestoneibacteriota bacterium
AGTCTTAAGTTTTTAGTTCTAAACTTATAACTTACTACTCAAAACTTATAACTTTGAAATTCCTACTTGAACTTAACTTCTGTAACTTGCATTTATCTTCACATAATTATATGAAAGATCACAAGTATATACTTCTCCAGAAAATTTCCCCTGCTTCAGGTCAATAACAATAGTTATTTCCTTCTTTTTCATAATTTTTTTCAACATAATCTCTGAAAGATTTTCCACTCCCTTACCTTTACTGAATACTTTTGCCTTATCAAGAAAAATATCAATATTAAAAGGATCTATTTTTACTCCAGAGTATCCAATAGCACATATAATTCTACCCCAGTTGGCATCTTCACCAAAAAATGCTGTTTTAACAAGAGTTGATTTTGCTATAGTCATAGCAACTTTTTTTGAAACTGCTTTTGTTTTTGCATTTTTTACATGTATTGTAATTAACTTAGTTGCACCTTCTCCGTCTCTGACTATTTTTAAAGCCAGATCTTTTAATACTTCTTTAAGCACTTGAGTAAATTTATTATAGTTTTTATTTATCCTGGTAATTTTTTTATTACCAGCTAATCCATTAGCAATAGCTATAACTGAATCGTTTGTACTTGTATCAGTATCAACAGTAATTAAATTAAAACTCTCATCAACAGCTTCCTTCAAACTTCTAGTTAATAGTAACTTATCAATATTCGCATCAGTAACAATAAAACATAATAAAGTAGCCATGTCCGGACAAATCATTCCAGCACCTTTAGCTACACCTAAGACAGTCACCTTAACACTATCTAATACTATTTCTTTTATAGATTTTTTAGGAAAAGAATCTGTTGTCATTATAGCTTTAGTAAAATCATTTATCCCGGACGGAGCAAGATTTTTACATGCTTTTTCTATACCAAGAGCTACTTTATCCATTGGCAGCATCTGACCAATTACACCTGTGGACGCCACAAGGATTTCATTTCTTTTAATTCCTAATTGAGAAGCAGTAAGAGATGTCATTTGAAAAGCATCTTTTTCCCCTTGCTCTCCTCCACATGCATTTGCATTACCGCTATTTACAACAACAGCTCTTGTATATAATGATTTAATATTCTTAATATCCAGGTTTACAGGAGCAGCTTTTACCTTATTTTTTGTAAACATACCTGCTGCAACTGCCGGTTCAAGAGAAAAAATTATCCCTAAATCTTTTCCCCCGTTTTTCTTTATTCCGCAGCTTATCCCTGAAAAAAGAAAACCATTTACTTTACTTAGGGCTTGCGTCATTTTTGCACCTAATAAAAAACCTGCCGTTAGGCAGGTTTCATTGTTAGAAAAATATATTTAAATTTAATACAGAATTTAACGTTTAGAGAACTGGAATCTTGCTCTTGCTCCACGCTGTCCATATTTCTTTCTTTCTTTCATTCTAGGATCACGTGTAAGAAAATGGGATTTTTTCAAAGCCATTTTTGTACCTGGATCAATTTCTAAAATTGCTTTTGCAATTGCCAGACGTGCAGCTCCAGCTTGTCCTGATAAACCGCCGCCTGAAACATCCAGATAAATATCATACTTTGAGAAAGTATCAGATATTCCTAACGGTTGAAGAATAATACTTACCAGAGTATCTCTGAAAAAATAGTCTTTGAGTGTCTTCCCATTTACTGTAATAGTCCCTTTGCCAGGAACCACTTTAGCTCGTGCAACAGCTTCTTTTCTTCTGCCTGAAATCAGCAATACATTATTATCCATTTTACTCCTTTCAAAGAGATATAAAATTCAAATTTATAAACTTATAGGTTTAGGTTGTTGAGCTTGATTTAAATGCTCAGGGCCTGCATAAACTTTTAGTTTTCTTAAAATAGATCTGCTTAATTTATTATGTGGAACCATACCGCTTACTGCTTCTCTAACTACACGTTCAGGAAATTTTTCTATCATTTCTTTGTATTGTATCTCTTTTATTCCGCCAGCATATCCTGAATATCTAAAATATTTTTTCTGAATTTCTTTTTTGCCAGTAAGCTTTACTTTACTTGCATTTACAACTACAACAAAATCACCTGTATCTACATGCGGTGTAAATATGCTTTTATGTTTACCACGCAATATATTAGCAACAAGAGTGGCAAGTCGCCCCAGAACCTGACCTTCAGCATCTATTAAATACCAATTCCTTTTTACTTCTTCTTTTTTAGCAACAAACGTTTTCATATATCCTCCTGAAATTATAGTCTTTTCCTTTCCTTAGATATTATTTTTATTTATAGTAAAAAAGTTATTATAATAAACTGATTTTTGTATGTCAAGATAAATTTATAGATAAAATTTAATAAACTTGCATTTTGTTATAATAGTATGTTAGTATATAATATAACATATAACATAAAATTAAAATGATTGGAATAAAAAATGGCTCCAGGATGTCCATATTTTAAAAAAGTTGAATGTGGAATTGTTCCATGTCCCGAAGCGTATTGTTCTGGTTATGCATCAGGTAAATTACGTATTCCAGTTTTGCATGAAGAAATTTCTTACTGCAATCATGAAGAAAATTTTAGAGATTGCTATACGTATCAATTTGCTGTAAAAAGCAAAATCGAAACCATTGTTAAATCTGCTATTTAATTAATACTACTAAGTAATTTCTTTCGGACATGTAATACGAGAGTGCAATATTTTTGTCAAGATTTCAGTAAATTATAATTCTTTTATCACACCAAAATCAGGTGTTATAAACTCCTCACTATACTGAATATTATTATGTTCAAATAAACTCTTTAATTCATTAACATATTCTTTATGACAGGTAAGAAGAATAATTTGATTTTCCTGTGAAAGCATAAAAATTGTCTCCCATACTTTATTTCTCCTGTCATAATCAAAATTAACAAAAATATCATCAAGAACAACAGGTACTTTTTCACCGCATTTCGTCAGCATTCTTCCAATTGCTGTTTTAAAAATAAAATAAATCTGTTCCTGAGTTCCGATACTTAAGTGAGATATATCAACCAATTTATTTGTATCAGGAATTCTTACTTTTATTTTTAGTTTTTCATCCACTAATATTTCTTCATATTTATTTGTAATACTCTTAAGCCACGGAGTAACAATTTTCTTAAGTTCAGGAACAAATCTAGTACGATGGTAAACCTGAGTAAGTTCTTCAATATTTTTTCGAGCTGTTAAAAGTGCGCATTTCTCTGTCTGCAGATATTTTATTGTTTGTTCAATTTCATCAAGTTCTGATTCTAATTCACTGACAGTATTAATGTCCTGTCCCATATATTTAAGCTGTGTTTCCATCTTGATTATTTCATTTTCCAGAGTTTGTATTTCCTGAGCCAGTTTTTTTTCTTTTAAAGCAAGTTCTTCTATAGAAGTATTATCTCTATATCTAATTTCTTCTTTAATATTAATCCCCTCCTCTATTTCAGATATTTCTTTTTCTATATCTTCTATTTGCTTCCCCTCTGTAAGAATTAATATTTTTTCCTTGAGATCTTTTATTTCTTCCTTAAGTTTTGCACTTTTTTGTGCTTTTTTATAACTTTCCAGAAATTCATCATAAGTTTTAACTTTTGCCTTAAAATAAATTACATTTGTTTTCTTTTGTAAATCATTAATTTTTATTTCTCTGTCCTTTATTGTTCTTGAGATAATTTCTATTTCTTTCTTATATTTATCCCATTGTTCATACAATTTCATATATTCTTCATACTTTTTTCTACAACTTTTTATATCAGATACTCCCCATCTTTCAATAATCACTCTTGCCTGTTCATTTAATTGATTCGTTCTATTACGATATTCTAAAATTCTGCTCTCGGAGTCTCTCATTTTTTCTTCTGCACGAGCATTTTTTTCTTCCAGTTTAATAAACTCATTATATTTTAATTTAAGTTCAGATAAATTTGTTACATTCATGCGATTTTGCAATGAAAGCTGCATTTTATGCAGATTCTGATAAAGCTCATTATCTGCATCAAATTTTTTATATAATGATTCCAGTTTTTCTTTAGATCCTGAAATTCCTTTTACTAATATTTCTAATTCTTTTCTCAGTTTTTTTATATTTATAAAAATTGGTATGGCAAAAATTACGCCTATTAACGTCAGGCACAAAATAATCCCCATAATTTTTTTATTCTTAATAATATTTTCCTGTTTGCTTTTATTATATTCATTAACCTTTATATTTTCTGTTATTTTATCCAGTTCATTTTTCTGTAGTTTTAAATTGGCTTCCAGTAAATCTTTTTCATGTATCTTTTCTATAAGATTGCCATTCAATTCCCCGGACCGCTCCTTGAATTCTTGAATGCTGTTTTTCAGGCTTGCAAGCTCTTGCTTTATTGTTGATAAAAATCCCTGTTCCTTTAAAATATTATAATTCAGCATATCCCTGTCTGTATCAATTGCAGTAAGCTTTTCCATATCTTTATTAATCTGTTCGTTTAGAGGATAATTTTTAAACTTGCTTTCATAGAGCTCTTTTCTTTTTATAGAACTTTCTACTTTTTCTTTCAATATTTCAACATCCGACTGAAATTCGCTATTTGAAGAATTAAGTTCTATAACATTTTTCCATTCATCCTGTGGAAAACTTTCATAACATGACAGGTCGTTAAATTGAGGCTCTTTAATATTCAACGATTGTATAAGCAGATAAATCTTACTTATTTTTTCTTTTAATTCTCTCTTTCTAACACTTAATAATTCTATTTTTATAGTTTCTCTTTCGTTTTTAATATTTTGTAATTTACATGTGTTATTACGCAGATGCATTATAATTTCTAATATCTGCTTATGATTTTCTTTTGCTATTTTTAGCTTATTATTTAATTCCTCTTTTTTATCAATTGCTATCCTGAGAGGTTTAACAGACCTTGTATCTTCAACTCCTATATTAAGACTTATAGTTTTATCGAGTCTTTCAATTGCTTTTTTAACTGACAGTTCTTCATCCCCTGTTTCAGCCAATGAAATAAGGCGAGCTGATATAAGAGACTGATCATGATCTTCCAGTTCATGAATTTTTAACTGTCTAATAAAAACTGTATTAAGAAATTCTCTGAGTGATAGACCAAGATGATCCATAGCAAAAAGAGGTTCTCTGTTTTTCATTAAAGGGAAATTGGGAGTTAAATCTGTTCCGCATATACTATCTATGATTTTTATATCATGCGGTTCAAACTTACGGTGAATTTCTATTTTCTGTCCTGAAATCAATGTATATCTAAGAACTCCGCCATAACTTATTTTTTCATTCCATGGTATATATTTGTCAAATTCTGGCATCTTTATTCTTGTTCGTGCTTCAGGATTAACCAATCCGTAAAGCATAGCCCATAAAAAAGTTTGAAAAGTAGTTTTTCCTGCTTCATTATTACCATGAATAATAGTTAATTTTGAGCTAAAATTAACCCTGAAATTTTCTAGTTTTCCGAATCCGAAAATAAATGCTTCATCAAATATCATTCCAGTTCAATGTCCTCCTTGCCCAGAAGCGCTTTAAGACCATAAAGAATAGCTTTATTTAATATTATTTTTTCTTCTTCATTATTTGTCTCTTTTATCTTCTCATCAATTTTTCTAACAAAATCGCCAACAAGAGTGTTTGCTCTTTTAAGTTCTTCAATATTAAATGCAGATATTGTGTCATTTTTAAGTCTTATATAATAAAACTCTTTTCCTAACAAGCTTTCTATTTCTTTTAAATTCATTGTAAAAGAAAGTGTCCCGAATAAAATAATATAAAGTAAATTATCAGCCTGCTGAGATTTTAATATTTCATACCGCAATTTTTCATATAATGAATCTTGATTATCAATTCCTGTTATATCTACGCACAGTTCTTCAAATGAACGTTGATTTACTTTATTTCGTTCAACCTTGCAATTTGAAAGAGATATTTCTGCCAAAATTGCAAATCTATCACCTCTTTCTTTAGAATTAATACCTTCAGGTGTCCCTGAATAATATGCCGGAATGTCTGGTATATTTAATCCGCGCTGTTCGTGAAAATGCCCCAGAGCAATATATTGAACATGCAATTTTTTAATATCTTCCTGTGAAAATGGAAAACAAACATCGTTATTTGAAATAAATGGAATAAAATCAATATAAGTGCCATGAAACATTACAATTCTCTTAAGATCATTTTCAGGAGGAATATTCAAGTCACGGAGACAATAAGTTTCATCTTTATATATAGTATTTGCTATCCCGTAAATCTCTGTATTTTTATATTTAAAAGGTATAAAACTGTTTTCTGAATAAATAAATACATTCGGACCCCAATCAAATAATTTATAGGGACTTTCATTTATATAAGGATCGTGGTTGCCTGGAGTAATTAGAATTGGACACTTGAGCTCTTTTAATGCAGATATAATAAAATTTATTGTTTCAATTGTAAAACTATTTTGTTCAAACAAATCTCCAGCTATTAAAAACAAATCCACATTTTCCTGTATAGCCAGATTTATCGTGTATTTAAAAGTTTTACGCTGTTCCAGTTGACGTTCACGACGTATCACAGGACTTAAAATACCTGAAAATTTAGAATCAAAATGCCAGTCTGCTGTATGAAGTATTTTAATATTATCCATTTAAATAATTTACAGGGCATACTCATTCGTGTCAAGAAAAATCAATTATCCCTTATGCTTATTGAATAAACTTGACATTAGTAAATAAATATGCTAAAAAATTAAATAAATATAATAATTGTACAGATAGCCGCCGCCCCGTAGCTCCGTGGCTATAATGGATTTACTATCCACTAACCCACGAAAAAACGAAGTGACGACTACCTCTTAATAAAGGAGGTGGTAAGTTGCTTATAAGAACATTTTTTAAAACCATACCAGTCCCTATTCACAAAATTTTTTAGTTAAATTTTATTGTCAGTAATCTTTTTTAGATTTTTGGGATTTAAAGATAGCCGCCACAACGTTATTCCGTGGCAAAAATAAATTAAAATTCACAGCCAATCCTTTAAACCACGAAAAAATGCAATGACGACTACCTCTTTTCATAGGAGGTAATTATAATGAAGCAATCAAATTCTGCTTGCAGTGTAGAGAATATTGGAGAGACATTAAAATTATCAAATTTATCTTCTGTTGAATACCGAACAGTAAAAATAGTTTCTGGTCCTTTAATATTTGTAGAAAATATTCCACGTATCTCTTACGCAGAAATAATAGAAATAATTGCACCCACCGGTATTTCGCGTACTGGACAGGTTATGGAGATAGGTGCAAAAAAAGCTATGATACAGGTATTTGAGGGGACAGAAGGACTGGACACTAAAAGAACTATTATTAGACTAAAAACAGAAACCCCTCATATAGATGTTTCTTTTGACCTTATTGGAAGAACATTAAATGGCATGGGTAAACCTATTGATGGTTTACCTCCAATAATCCCTGAAGAAAGAGTACAGATATCCGGTTATCCAATAAATCCTTATTTACGTGAACGTCCAGCGGATTATATTGAGACAGGGATTGCTGTAATAGATGTTATGAATACTCTTTTAAAAGGGCAGAAACTGGCTATTTTTTCCTGCTCAGGATTACCTGCTAATCAGATTGCTACTCATATTGTTAAACATGCTAAAATAGGAGATGGAGATAATTTTATAATAATATTTGTAGCCATGGGAATTACCAATCAGGAAAAATCTTTTTTTATGAAT